>NZ_VOZV01000033.1:0-31339 GCF_013419565.1 Acinetobacter sp. YH12072
GAATAATTCAAGTGAATTTGTTTGAAAGAAGAACTTTAAAAGCTTTATTTTCACCCGATAAAATACCCATAAAACAAGAGGAAGCTCATTTGAGCTTCCTCTTGTGAAAAATTGTGGGACAGCAATGCTCTAGAGCCTCCTTTTGTATCTTTTTCCAGGCAAAAATTAACGCTTTAAATTCGACAATAGTGCTGATGTAATCGAAGTATTGACTGCTACCGCTTTGGCTTTTTTGGCTTTCTTCGATTTATCTTCTACACGCTCAATCTTGATGGCTTTATAGCGATCCCCATTCTGGACCACATTGAATTTTACCCGGTCATTGCGCTTCGGTTCACCTGAATCGGCGGGGAAATCCGAGATATGAAAAAATACCTCACCTTCAGGTGAAGAAATAAAACCAAATCCTTTTTCTGGATTGTACTGTTTTACTTTTCCTTGGTATTGCTCGGAAGTCATAAACGTCCCCTTCTCTGTATCTGTCAGTATTCAGTATATAAAAAAGAGGCTGTAAAAGCCCCTTTTCTGTTCACTTTCAAAAATATTAGTCTTTTTGAACTGAACCAAAAATCTTGTCACCCGCATCGCCTAAACCTGGAACGATGTAACCATTTTCATTCAAGCCATGGTCAATCGCCGCAGTGAAAATCACCACATCTGGATGAGCTTCTTCAACACGTTTAATGCCTTCAGGGGCTGCGACCAATACCATCACACGAATATCTTTACAGCCGCTGGCTTTCAATACGTCAATCGCAGCAACCAGAGAAGAACCAGTCGCCAGCATTGGATCAATGATCATCGCAAGACGGTTTTGTACGTCTGGAACTAGTTTTTTATAGTAAGTACGTGCCTGTAGGGTTTCTTCATCACGTTCCAGACCCAGTACAGAGACTTTGGCACTTGGAATCAGATTCAGGAAACCATCCAGCATACCAATGCCCGCACGTAGAATTGGCACAACAGTAATTTTCTTACCTGCAATACGGTCTACAGTTACCGGTCCGTTCCAGCCGTCAATCTCATGCTCAACGACAGGAAGATCCTTGGTCGCTTCATAAGTCAAAAGCATAGTCACTTCCTGAGCTAGCTCACGGAAGTTCTTGGTACTAATGTCAGCACGACGCAGTAAACCGAGTTTATGTCGAATTAATGGATGACGGATTTCATGGATTGCCACGGGAGAACACCTAGAAGGTTAAAGATAAATTTCCGCTATTATAAAGACTTTTCCGGATTTGTTTAACTAAAAAAGCCCCCAATCGTGGAGGCTTTTTTGTAATAACTTCAAACTTGCGCTGAATTAGTTAAAACCACTTTGAACCAAAGTGAAAATAAACTGTTGTAATTCAGGCGACATTGCGAAGAATGCATAGCGAGACAGCGCAATGATCGGATCTGGATAAACACCGATCACCAGTACCAGTAATGCGACAAGCAATACCATGATACCGCCGACTTTTTGTCCCCAGTGATTTACAGCATCAAGACGTGGTGTTTCTGGTGGAGTCATATACATGACAACCATCACACGCAGGTAGTAGTACAGACCAATACCTGAACCCAGGATGACCATCGCAGCAAGGAACCAAGACTCACCTGCTACCGCAGTTTTCACTACCAGGAACTTACCGATGAAGCCCGCTGTTAATGGAATACCTGCTAGAGACAGCATCATCACAGTTAATACAGCAGTCAATACTGGACGGCGCCAGAACAGACCGCGGTACTCCGCCAGGCTACCTGCTTCATCTGTATTGTTATACGGACTAGACATCAGCGTTACCACACCGAAAGCACCAATCGTAGTCAATACATACGTGATGATATAGACGTTTACACTTTCAAAAGTCGCGAAACCTTGAACCTGTAAAAAGTCAGTATTACGTGCAGATACGATCGCAACCAGTACATAACCGAAGTGAGCAATTGAAGAGTATGCCAAGATACGTTTCAAGTTCACCTGTTTCACTGCAAGCAAGTTACCTACAATGATGGAAAGTACTGCAATCACGCTGATGATAGTTACGAAGCTATCTGACAGGATTAAGCCAGAAGACAATACATAACGTACGAACAGACCCAGCATTGCCACTTTAGACACAGTTGCAAGGAAAGTTGCAACTGGTGCTGGAGCACCTGCGTATACGTCTGGTGTCCATTTGTGGAATGGAGCCAGTGACAGTTTAAAGCCCACAGCGAATACGATCAGTGCCAGACCAATTACTACAGCAGGTTGACTGAATGCAGTTAACAGTTTGCCTGGTTCAGCGACAAAGCTTAGAGAACCTGTATATGCATAAACATATGCCATACCCATCAACAACATTGCAGATGCAGTTGCTGAAAGCACCAGATATTTCACACCTGCTTCAAGCGATTGAGAACGCTGATGTGTATACGCCAATAAGCCGTATACAGGGATCGACATGAGCTCAAGGCTAATGAAGAAAGATGCATAGTGAGAACTTGCCACCATCAGCATCGCACCGGCAACGGAGGTCAGCATCAGGATGTATAGTTCTTCACGGTTATCTTTATAGGTTTCAATATAAGCATGTGACAAGGTACTGCACGCCAGTGCAGCCACAATAATCACAAACTGATACAGCATCGTAAACGGATCTACGAGGAACAGATTCATTACATTGGCAGGTGCAAATTGACCCGCTAACAGAACGAACAGAATGTACAACGCCGCCAGGTTTAGACCAATGACTGTCGTAGTCGCAACTAAGTTATGGTTACGCTTAATTGCAGTAAGCAACATCACGACGATCGCAGTCAATGACACGATCATCACAGGTGCTAGAGGCATAAGCTCAGAAAAAGACATTGTGAAGTTCATGGCTTATTGGATCTCCACATTTTCAGCTGAAACGGCAGCTTGCTGCACAGCATCAGCTGCTTCAGACACAGGAATGTAGCTATTCGCTAACCACGCCATGCTTGAGTTAGAAACGTCAAGGAAGCTTTGTGGGTATAGACCAAGCCATGCTAGACCAAATGCACAGATCAGCAAAATTACCACTTCACGTGCATTTAAATCTTTTAACGGATTTGTGTAGTGCTGTTTTTGCTCTTCGTTTGGAACACCAAACAACGCTTTATGGATCAGAATCAAACCGTACAGACCCGCAAATACCAGGCTGATTGCAGCGAGGATTGTGAATGCAGGGAATTTACCGAATGAACCCATCAGGATCAGGAACTCACCAATGAAGTTACCTAGACCTGGAATACCGACAAGCGCCGCGATGAAGAACATCAGGAAGAATGCAAGGTATGGGAACTGACCACGAATACCACCCATCAAACGCATATCACGTGTATGAACACGTTCGTACACCTGACCACACATAATGAACAGCGCTGCAGATGACAGACCGTGAGCCAGCATCATGATCATCAGGCCTTGGAAAGTCAGGATGTTACCTGCATAAATCGCAAGTAAAACGAAGCCCATGTGTGAAATAGATGTATACGCCAATAAACGTTTCATATCGGTTTGCTGGAAAGCACACCAAGCACCGTAGAAGATACCGATTAAACCGAAAATGATCGCGATGTCTGCAAACTGTGCAGAAGCCGCCGGGAAGAATGGAATTACGAAACGGATCAAACCGTAGGCAGCTGTCTTAATCAAGATACCTGCAAGGTCAACAGAACCCGCTGTCGGTGCTTGTGCATGCGCATCTGGTAACCAGCCGTGTAATGGGAAAACTGGAAGTTTTACCGCAAAACCGATGAATAAACAGATCATGAATGCATAAGCAACTGCTGGCGCTTGTGTATCCAGCATGTTCGCTACACCCATCAGGTAGTTGTAGTCGAAACGGATTTGACCAGTCATGGTGTAGCCTACAGTCACCAGACCGAGGATACCAATCAGCATGACTAAACCAGCTACCTGTGTGTAGATGAAGAACTTGGTTGCAGCATATACACGTGACTTGCCTTCTGCCCCTTTATGACCCCAAAGTGCGATCAGGAAGTAGATCGGCACCAGCATCATCTCCCAGAAGAAGAAGAACAGGAACAGGTCAATCGCCAGGAATACACCGATTACACCACCCAGAGACCATAAAAGGTTCAAGTGGAAGAAACCAACGTTTTTCTGAATCTCACCCCACGAACAGCCTACTGCCAGCACACCAAGGAGTGCAGTCAAGCCAACCATCAGTAAAGATAAACCATCCACCGCAAGGTGAATGTTAATGCCCAGGGTTTGAATCCAAGGCAATTTAAACTCGGCTGCCCACGTAGGAGCCGCACCGCCAAGTTCATAGTTATAAGTACCCGACTGCCAAAGGACGATGGTCAAGACCAGCGTTACTAACATACCAATCAGCGCGATATAACGCGGAAGGTGTTGGTCGAGTTTATCGACCAACCAGCAAATAAAACCTGCAATGAACGGAATGAGGATCAGAGCCGGCAAAATAATATTGTTTGGAGCTTCCATTTTATTTCCCCACTACCTGAATCACGAGCAAGATCATCAGTAGGACAACGACACCGAGCCCCATACTAGATGCATATTCACGCAGTGAACCTGTTTGACGCGAACTAGTAAAGCTATGACCACCTTTAACCAGTGCAGGCAGCACCAGCCAGAAGCCATCAATCGGATCGCGGCCGAACAGTTTCGCGAAGAACAAATAAGGCTTCACAAAAACGATGTCATACAGCTTGTCAAAACCAAGTGCATTACGGCAGATGTTTGCAAGGCCCGCACCCAGAGAAGTTTTCGCAAAAGATTTCACAGCGTTGTAAGCAAAAGCAAACAGCACTACGCCAATTGCAAGACCTATCAGTGCAATACCTACTGCTGTGTATTCTGCAGTATGCATGCCATGTTCAAGCGCTTCCGGAATTTCAAATGCAGGAAGTTTAGCTGCATTTAAAATGCTTTCCACAGGTGCTTTTAATGCTGCACCAACGAAAGTTGAAAGTACTGCAAGAATTGCCAATGGACCCCAGTAAGTTACACCCTTGATTGCGTGATAAGGTGTGTTTTCTTTACCGAAGAATACCACCCAGATCAGACGGAATGTATAGATCGAAGTCAGGAACGCACCGATTACACCCACCCAGTAAAGTGTGCTGTAAACCGCAATTGATTGGCCTTGTACCCATACCGCACCCAGGATTGCATCTTTTGAGAAGAAGCCCACAGTGATGAATGGAATTGCAGCCAATGCACCGCCACCAATGGCGAAACATGCAAACAGGAATTTGTTCTTGTAGAACAGACCGCCCATCTTGAAGATGTTTTGTTCGTGGTGGTAAGCCAGAATCACCGCACCAGAAGACAAGAATAATAATGCCTTGAAGAATGCGTGAGTCAGCATGTGGAACAGACCCGCCTGGTATGCTTCAGCACCTACAGCCATAAACATATAGCCCAACTGACTCATAGTTGAGTAAGCCAGAATACGTTTGATGTCTGTTTGTACCAATGCAGCAAAACCAGCCACCAGCAATGTCACCGCACCAGTAATTGAGATGAACATCATCACTTCAGGTGCAAGTTCAAATACTGTGAACAGACGGCAGCACAGGTAAACACCTGCTGTTACCATTGTTGCAGCGTGGATCAATGCAGAAACAGGTGTCGGACCTGCCATCGCATCTGCCAACCAGGTTTGTAACGGGATCTGTGCAGATTTACCAGCAGCACCCAAGAACAGCATTAACGCAGTCCAGATGGTCAATGATGAGCTTTGAGTCATCACAGTCGCAGCATTTTCTACGATGTACTGAGTATTTAGCGTACCGAATTGCTGGAACAGCAAGAACATGGCAATCAGCAGGAATACGTCACCAATACGGGTAACGGTAAATGCCTTGATCGCTGCCACACCGTTTGCAGGATTTTGGTAGTAATAACCAATCAGCAGATAAGAACACAGACCTACACCTTCCCAACCCAGGAATAACAACGCCAGGTTGTCACCCAGTACCAGCAATAACATGCTTGCAACGAACAGGTTGAAGTAAGAGAAGAAACGTGCGAAGTCTTGTTCACCGCGCATGTACCATGATGCAAAGATATGGATCAGGAAACCAACGCCTGTCACCATGCCCAGCATCAACAGAGACAAACCGTCCAGGTGCAGGCTGATGCCCGGTGCAAAACCACCGACATTGAACCAGGTCCAAAGAGGTTGCACCACCGCGGTAGAACCATTGTTGACAAAGTCCATACCCGCAATGAGTGCGAACAATGCCGATAACCCCACAGCCCCTACACCAATAATGGCTGCAACTGTTTCAGGAAGCTTATGACGCCCTGCCGCTAAAAGGACGAAGCCAATGAGCGGGAATAAAATTGTTAGATATAAATAACTCATCCGCGCATCTCACTAGCAGCATCCACATCCAGATGATGGAAGCGATGATAGAACTGAAGGACGATCGCAAGACCGATACACGCCTCTGCCGCAGCAAGGGTCAGAATCAGAATAAACATGATTTGACCATCAGGCTGTGCCCATGCACTGCCCGCCAAGACGAATGCCAAAGCAGCAGCATTCATCATAATTTCAAGGCTCATTAAAATGAATAGCAGGTTGCGTCGCACCATTACACCGTAAAAACCCAGTGCAAAAAGAATGGATGCAACGATCAAACCATGCTCTAAAGGGATGTTGCCCATTATTGTTGTTCCTCTTCTGCACCTGGTTCACGTTTACCCAAATGGAATGCTGCAACAAGTGATGCAAGCAATAACATCGCGGCAACTTCTACCAACAATAAGTATTGCGTAAAGAGTGATTGACCTACCGCTTTAGGACCGACCATTTCTGTGCCCATGACCATTGAAGGCTGCACGTAATCTGATTTAAGTACCCAAACCAGGATCAGACCAATCAGGAAGCTCATCAATGCCGGATAAGCCCACGCTGATGAAGTCAACCATTTGCGTTCCTGAGCGACAGTCTGTTCGCCCAGGTTCAGCATCATTACCACGAACACGAATAACACCATGATCGCGCCAGCATAAACGATGACTTCAAGCGCACCCGCAAATGGTGCACCCACGATCAGGAACAGCCCTGCTACAGCAAGGAGTGAAACGATCAGGCTTAATAAAGCATGTACCGGGTTCGTGTTAGTTACCACACGAACCGTAGAGACGATGGCCACAAGGGCCATTAAATAAAATGGCCACATCATGGTAATAGACTCCGTACATCAACAGGCGCACTTTCACGCTGTGCCTGACCTTTGTCCTTACCAGCAACTGCCATACCAGTTACACGGTAGAAGTTATAGTCAGGATATTTACCAGGACCAGAAATCAGCAAGTGCTCTTTTTCGTAGACTAAGTCTTGACGAACATATTCGCCCAATTCGAAATCTGGTGTCATTTGAATCGCAGTCGTAGGACATGCTTCTTCACACATACCGCAGAAAATACAGCGAGAGAAGTTGATACGGAAAAATTCCGGATACCAACGACCATCTTCACGTTCTGCTTTTTGTAGTGAAATACAGCCTACCGGACATGCAACCGCACACAGGTTACATGCCACACAACGCTCTTCGCCATCTGGGTCACGCGTTAACACGATACGACCACGGAAACGTGGTGGCACGATTTCTTCGGCTGGCACTTCCGGATATAAAATGGTGTCACGTTTGCGCGTTGCATGGGTAAAGACCATGAACAACGTACGAACGATTGACCCGAATCCAGCTAGAAATTTAAACATTTTGTTCTCCCTGCTGTCTTAGGCCTGATTCAACAGAATCACAGCACCAGTCACCAAAAGGTTAACCAACGCCAATGGCAAGCAAATTTTCCAACCAAAGTTCATCACCTGGTCATAACGTGGACGCATTAAAGAACCACGCGCCAATACAAACATCATTACGAAGAATGCTGTTTTAATAATGAACCAGAATGTGGGTGGAAGGAAATCAAGACCAAATGGTGCTAACCAGCCACCGAAGAACAGGGTTACGATCAATGCAGAGATCAGTACTACGTTCACGTATTCCGCAACGAAGAACATACCCCATTTCATACCGCCATATTCTACGTGGTAACCTTCCGCCAGTTCCTGTTCCGCTTCTGGTTGGTCAAATGGGTGACGGTGAGTTACCGCAACACCTGCAACCACGAAGATCAGGAAGCCTAAGAACTGAGGAATGATAAACCAGACATCTTTCTGTGCTTCTACGATTTCACGCATGTTGAATGAACCGGCAATTGCCACTACACCCATCAGTGAAATACCCAGGAACACTTCATAAGAAATAGTTTGCGCTGCTGAACGTAGACCACCAAGCAATGCGTATTTGTTGTTAGAAGACCAACCACCAAATAGTACTGCATATACCGCAATACCTGCCATTGCCATGAAGAACAACAGACCGATACTCATGTCTGCAACACCTAGATAAGGTGACACAGGAATAACCATGAACGACAGCACCGCAGTTGCCATCGCAACTGCTGGAGCCATACGGAAAGTCAATTTATCGGCAAATTTTGGTGTCCAGTCTTCCTTGAACATGATTTTCAGCATGTCGGCAACAATCTGGAACATACCGCCCGGACCTACACGGTTCGGACCGTAACGGTCTTGCCACAAGCCGAGTAAACGACGTTCAATAAAAGACATCAACGCAGCGATCAGTACTACAACCAGTAAGATCACGATCGCTTGAAGTACTGAATAGGCGATTGGCCAGTTTTCAGCCCACAGCGGCGTTTGACGGATTAATTCTTGTTCCATGAATTACGCTCCTACCGCGACTGAAACAGGCTCTGCAAGAGATACCGTTGGTGCAAGACCAATTGGGTAGCCAATATAACCTGTTGGTAAGTATTCAATCACTTGTACAGGAAGAACGATTGAAGTCTCGCCTGCTTTCACAGTGATTTTCTGACCGTCTTGCAGGTTCAAGCGTGTAGCATCCTGTTCGCCCACTGCAAATACTGCATCCGGAATACGTGATTCCATGGCAGGTGTTTTAATGGTGAACTCGCCAGATGCAAAAATGTGATGCATTGGTACCAGACGGAAGCTTTCAGCATTTACGAGCACAGGTGCTGGTGCGACGAAGCTACGCGCTGGACGCTTTGGTAAACGGTCGAATAAACGAACGCCTGAATCACCGCCTTTTAAGTGACCGCCCACTTCATCCTGGTATTTGTTCCAGGCTTGTGGTGAGTTCCAGCCTGCAGACCAGGCAAATGGAATCAGTGGAGATGGTGTTTCATTACCCACATAACCTTCCATAGAGAATGTTAATGCAGAATCGATATCGGTTGGCTGTTTCGGCTCGTGGACAGACAATGGCGCACGCATCGAAGTACGGCCTGAGTAACGACGTGGTTCACGTGCCACTTTCAGACCATGTACACGGAAGCCCGCATCAGGTGCAACATCCAGAATGCCTTCCAGCGCTGGAATGTTTTTTGCCACTGACTCGATCACGTCATCCAGCAAAGTCCAAGAAATCGCTTTGCCTTGTACGCCTGTTTCCAGTGCGTGTAACCAGCGCCAAGATTCTTTGATTGCCAGTTCCGGGTTGTAGTAGTTAGGGTCATACACTTGATAGAAACGTTGTGCACGGCCTTCTTGAGAAACGACAGTACCATCACCTTCAGCAAATGAGGCAGCAGACAATACGATGTTCGCTTTCTTCACAGTCGCAGTTTCAGAGTGATCCAATACGATCACCTGTTTGCCTGCAAGCGCAGCATCAACCTGAGCCGCTGGTAAACGACGGTAAAGATCGTTTTCTACAATTAGGACAGTGTCATAGTCTTGTGCAAATGCTTGCTCAAGGCTTTGACCACCGAAGATTGCCAGCCCCATTGAGTTCACTTCAGGAACAGTCAAGGTCAAGCCCGCATTACCCAGGTTTTGTGCTACTTGTGCAGCAGCTTCCATGATGGTTGCGTCTTGTAGACTTGTACCAGCGATGATCAGTGGTTTCTTGGCAGCTTTCAGCGTATCTGCAATGGTTTGTGCAAATGCTTTCGCATCGTCATCAAGACCAGTGATGACTTCACCTTTCACACCCGCAGCAATCGCGAAGCCTAAACGTGCGATGTCATTTGGAGAAGCAACCACTTCACCTTCCGCAACGTCAGACAAACGTGTTTGTGTTGCAGCCAGAATGTAAATCGGAGATTTCGCATCTTGGGCAATACGTTGTACAGGTTCAGCCAGCCATTCTTGGGTACGGCGCTCTGCAGCCATTTCCTTGCCTTTATTTTTCGCAGCTTGGCGAACAGATAAAGCCATACGTGGCGCAGTTTGAGTCAGATCTTCACCCAGAATGAGTACCGCATCATAGCTTTCGATTTCACGCATGTTCGGGTTATAAACACCTTCGGTTTGCATGATCGATGCAGCCAGCTCAACCAAATTTTGCTCTTTTTGAGCCATACCAGTTGAGTAGTTGTCTTGACCAACTAACTCACGTAGTGCGAAGTTAGCTTCAAGAGATGCACGTGGTGAACCGATCCCCAGAACTTTTTTGCCCTGGATTTTCGCAATTACGGTATCCAGTGCGGTATCAACAGAAACTGTTTCTACATTCGTACCAGTACGGAACTGTGGCTGACGAGGACGGTCTTTACGGTTTACATAACCGGTACCGAAACGACCTTTATCGCACAGGAAGTATTGGTTAACTTCACCATTGAAACGGTTTTCAACACGGCGAAGCTCGCCATAACGCTCACCCGGAGAGATGTTACAACCTGAAGAACAGCCATGACATACGCTTGGTGCGTACTGCATGTCCCATTTACGGTTATAACGTTCTGAGTGAGTCTTATCGGTGAATACACCAGTCGGACATACTTCAGTCAGGTTACCTGAGAATTCAGATTCCAAAGTACCTGATTCCGGACGACCGAAATAAACGCGAGAAGCGTTCGCATATACGCCGAAATCTGTACCGCCCGCATAGTCTTTATAATAACGAACACAACGGTAACATGCGATACAACGGTTCATCTCGTGCGCAATGAACGAACCAAGTTCTTGGTTGTAATGCGTACGCTTGGTGAACCGGTAACGACGACGGTCATGTTGTGTCATCACAGTCATATCTTGCAGGTGACAGTGGCCACCCTCTTCACAGACTGGACAGTCGTGCGGGTGATTGGTCATCAAGAATTCAACAACAGAAGCACGGAAATCTTTTGCTTCTTTGTCTTCAATCGAGATGTAGGTATTGTCAGCAGCCGGTGTCATACATGACATGACCAAACGACCACGCGTATCTTCTGGATTCGCGTATTGAGTCACAGCACATTGACGGCAAGAACCGACAGAACCTAAGGATGGATGCCAACAAAAGTATGGGATGTCGATGCCAAGACTCAAACATGCTTGCAGCAAGTTTTCCGAGCCGTTGACTTCATACGATTTTCCATCGACATGAATTGTAGCCATAGTCGAATTCCTTAAGCTTGTTCTACGTTGCGGGTTTGAGCGGCAGCATTTACGACTTTCGCTTCAAATTCGCCACGGAAATGTTTGAGTGCGCCCATTAACGGTTCCATAGCACCTGGTGCGTGAGCACAGAAAGTTTTACCAATCCAAAGCTTACGAGTCAGTTCTTGTAAGTGATCGATATCTTCTTTCTTGCCAGTACCATCTTCAAGTGCTTTAAGCGCTTTCACCGCCCAAGGTAAGCCATCACGGCAAGGTGTACACCAGCCACATGATTCACGCGCAAAGAATTCTTCGAGGTTACGAGTCGCTGAAACCATACATTGAGTTTCATCAACCACCATCAATAGACAGGTACCTAAACGTGAACCTGCTTTCATGATGCTTTCCGCATCCATCGGAAGATCGATATGCTCGGCAGCCAGGAAGTCAGTTGATGCACCACCGGGTAACCATGCTTTCAGCTTCAGGCCGTCACGCATACCACCGGCATGTTCTTCAATCACTTCACGTGCAGTGGTACCGAATGGCAGTTCCCATAGACCTGGGAATTTCACCTTACCTGAAGCACCATAAATTTTTGTGCCAGGATCTTTCGATTTACCTGCAGACAGACCGATGTACCATTCTGGACCACGCAACATGATTGCTGGCAAGTTGTTGTAGGTCTCTACGTTGTTCACGATTGTAGGACGACCCCAAGCACCTGCAACCTGCGGGAATGGCGGTTTGGTACGCGGGTTTGCACGGCGACCTTCAAGCGAGTTAATCAATGCAGTTTCTTCACCACAGATATAACGACCCGCACCGGTATGCACGTGTAACTCGAAGCTCCAGCCAGAATCCAGGATGTTTTCACCCAGGTAACCTTTGGCACGAACCTGCTCAAGTGCTTCGTTCAGGTACTTCGCCGCTTCGATGTATTCACCACGGATGAAGATATAACCTTGAGTTGCTTCAAGGGTATAAGCTGCAATCAGCATACCTTCGATCAGCTGGTGAGGAAGATCTTCCATCAACAGGCGATCTTTGAAAGTACCTGGTTCCATCTCATCGGCATTACAAATCAGGTAACGTGGACCTGAATTGTCATTTGGCGCCATCAGCGACCATTTGATCCCTGCCGGGAAGCCTGCACCACCACGACCTTTTACGGTTGCAGCTTTTACAACTTCCAGCACTTCTTTCGGTGTCATAGACAGGGCTTTTTTAAAGCCTGCATAGCCTTCAAGCGCTTCGTAGTCATCAACGTGACGGACATTCGCCTGTTTGCTTAGACGCCAAGTCAGTGGATGCGTTTCCGGGTTACCGTCGCCATAAATTGGTTTTGGTTCGGTATTCATACATACTTCTCCAATAACTGTTTAATTGATGTTACTTCCACGAGACCGTGAGTGTCTTCATCAATCATGAGGGTTGGACCTTTGTCACAGTTACCTAGGCAGCAAATTGGAAGCAAGGTAAAACGGCCATCCGCTGTGGTTTGGCCGAACTGGATACCCAATTCACGCTGGAATGCTTCTGCTAAAGTCTCCGCACCCATCAAGAAACATGCAATTGAGTCACACAGTAAAATTACGTGACGACCCACTGGCTGACGGTAAATACGGTTATAGAACGTTGCAACCCCTTCCAAATCGGCAAGGCTCATGCTGAGCATTTGCGCGATGGCATTCATTTGAGCATCGTCTACCCAGCCATTACGGCGTTGTACACACTTCAGCGCATCAAGACACGCTGCACGTGGGTAAGGGTAATGCCCAATGTGATGTTCAATTTCGTGGATTTCTTCCGAAGTTAAAATCCCTTCAACATTCACACGTGGCTTTTTATCAGTCAAAATCATCATAATGCGTTTACCCCTTAGCGATCCACGTCAGCCATTACGACGTCGATTGTCGCTAAATAAATGATTAAGTCAGATACAAGACTGCCGTTAATCACAGAAGGCATTTGCTGTAAATGCGTGAAAGTTGGTGTACGAATACGGGTACGGTAACTCATGGTTGACTTGTCTGAAGTCAGATAATAAGTCGACGCACCTTTCACCACTTCTGCCATCACAGATGATTCACCTGCAGGCATTACAGGACCCCAAGAAACGCTCAAGAAGTGCGTAATCAAGGTTTCAATATCTTGTAATGTTTTGTCTTTTGGTGGTGGAACAGCCAGCGGATGGTCCGCTTTGTACGCACCAGATGGCATATTCTCTAGACACTGCTTAATGATTTTCAGTGACTGTTCGATTTCACGGAAGTGAACAATCACACGAGCATATGCATCGCCTTCGTACTCAACCGGTACTTCGAAGTCGTAATTTTCATAACCACTGTATGGACGGTATTTACGCACGTCAAAGTCGATACCTGTCGCACGCAGACCAGTACCTGTTACACCCCATGCCAATGCAGATTTCGCATCGTACTGAGCCACATTACGGGTACGACCCACAAATACAGAGTTTTTCAGTGCTGCAGTATAGTATTCGTTCAAACGCTTAGGCATCCAGTCGAGCAAGTCTCGAACCAGTTTTTCCCAACCGTTTGGCAAGTCATGTGCAGTACCACCGATACGGAACCATGCTGGATGCATACGGTAACCAGTAATCGCTTCCACAATGTCATACACTTTCTGACGGTCAGCGAACATATAGAATACAGGGGTCATACCGCCGGCATCCTGAATCGCAGTACCGATGTATAGCAAGTGGTTATTGATACGGAACAATTCCGACATCATGACACGGATACATTGTGCGCGGTCTGGCACAGTAATGCCTGCCAATTGTTCCACACCCATCACATACGGCATGTTTTGAGCACAACCACCCAAATAGTCCACACGGTCAGTATACGGAATGAATGAATGCCAAGTTTGACGTTCAGCCATCTTTTCCACACCACGGTGGTGATAGCCGATATCTGGCACACAGTCTTTCACTTCTTCACCATCCAACTGCAAAATTACACGGAACGCACCGTGCGCAGACGGGTGGTTAGGACCCAAATTCAGGAACATGAAATCTTCATCTGCATTACCGCGCTTCAGACCCCAGTCTTCTGGCACGAAACGTAGATGTTCCTGTTCAAAGTCCTGCTTGGCTTTGTCTTGAATATACGGAGTATATTCAGTCGCACGTGCAGAATATTCTTTACGTAGCGGATGACCTTCCCAGTAGGTTGGCAACAAGATACGACGGAGCATTGGATGCCCTTCGAAATTGATGCCGAACATGTCATAAGCTTCACGCTCATACCAGTTCGCATTTGGCCAGATATTCGTTGCGGTCGGAATATTCAGATCGCTGTCGCTTAATGCAACTTTAATACGAATGTCACAGTTACGCTCTAAAGATAATAAATGATAGAACACTGTGAATTCTGACGCAGGCAAACCGTCACGGTGCGTACGTAAACGCTCATCTACTGCAGACAAGTCGAATAGCATCACGTATGGACGTGGCACGGTACGCAAGAACATCAATACTTCTTGTACACGTGCGCGCTCAACCCAAACTGTCGGGAAATCCTCGAAAGTTGTTTGCACAAAGAAGTTCTCACCAAACTTGGTTTTGAGCTCTTCAATGATGGCAAATGCTGGGCGTGAATCAACTGCTGTTGATTCTGGCATAGCAATGTCAGTTTCAGCCATTGGCTTGGCTTCCTATTTAATACAAATTCAGTCAACCTAAACGACAACTACACCCATAGCGGGTGCACAACAAAAAACCGGTCGTTTAAATTATTTAATTTCATCCATAGAGCGTAAGTTCTTCACAGCCACACGCTGGTCTTTCTTACGGTCACGTTCCGGCATCATCTTTGGCTTATACACTGGCTTAAGATCATCACCGATTACCGCAGACAGCGGACGACGCTCTAATTGAATTTGGTCTTGTAACAGCATTAATGCCTGGATCAATGCTTCAGGACGTGGTGGGCAGCCCGGAACGTATACATCTACCGGAATAATCTTATCCACACCTTGTACGACTGAATAGATATCGTACATACCACCTGAGTTCGCACATGCACCCATTGAAATAACCCATTTCGGTTCAAGCATCTGTTCATACAGACGTTGAATTACCGGAGCCATTTTCACGAAACATGTACCTGCTACGATCATCAAGTCTGCCTGACGCGGTGAAGCACGGATAACTTCGGCACCAAAACGTGACAAGTCATGTACACCGGTCAAAGTCGTTGCATATTCAACGTAGCAGCAAGATGTACCAAAGTTAAATGGCCAAACTGAGTTCTTACGACCCCAGTTCACTGCTGTGTGCATTACATCCTCTAGGCGAGTCATGAACACATTTTTATTCACTTCTTCTTCTAGAAGCGGATCTTCTACAACGATACGCTCTTGAAGTGGATATTCATCAGCATTCGGATTCGCACGGGTTAATGTATATTTCATCCCGAGTTACTCCTTATCAGAGGGTTGAACTTGTGATTTTTTCACAAGACCAGATGATTGAGCTGGGATTTGACCAGTTGGATCCATAACCAATTCTTCAACAGAGTTGAAGCGCGTAATTTCTGCAAGATCCATATTTGGCGAACCAATTTTAGCTTTGTATCCTGCTGCTTTACGTCTGTCTGAAGGTGCCCAGTTCAGTGCGCCTGTCGATAATTCGTAAACCAAACCAACAAGTAAAACCAAAATAAAGATAGCTGCAGTTGCAAAACCAATCCAACCTACTTCACGAACAGAAGATGCCCATGCATACAGGTAAAGTGCTTCGAGGTCGAAGACTACAAAGAAAATTGCAACTAAATAGAATTTCGCAGACAAGCGGATACGAGCTCCACCTGCGCTGACTACGCCTGACTCAAACTGCTCCTGCTTGGCACGGCCCCATGATTTACCCCCGAGGAGTAATGGGACAGTGAGCATAAAGACGCATAAAAATGTAACGCCGATCACGAAGGCAATAATTGCCCATTCGTATGGAGTAATGGCACTCATGCGGGGATAACTCCTGGCAGGCCGATTTATTAACAAAGAATGTATGTATTGGCCTTCAAATACACCAAACACAAAATTAATCCCGCCAATTGTACCTGATTTTGGATTTCACTTGCTAGTTTATAAGCCTTAGTCTTTTGGATGATTTTTTAGACATTCCTAATTTTATTCTGGCTTTAAGCTCATAGAATCTCAACCGATCGTTTTTTTAAATTAAAGTTTAAATTTCCATTATTTTTTTCTAAACCCAGATAGACTTTTAAAGCTATGCATAATTAAGCCTCACTCCTTTTACAGTGGCTGGCTACCCACCCAATGAAACGAAACTTATAAAGAATCAATTAAAAACATTTCACCTTTGCATCATGCTCCGGAAAATAAGTGTGTTTTTAAAAGATGTTTAACATGAATGTTGTCATTCAATTAGAAGCCCCCCTTTTCTACCCGCTCTCGGTAAGCCTTAAAAGAGCAATTGTGTATTTTTGCAACACGTCCAACAGTTTGATTCAGATTATGATATTTCTATTTTTAAACACACTATCACATTTATAAAGTAACAATAAGGAGTCCATGCATGTCTCTACGATTTACCCATAAACCTGATTATTTTTTCTTTGCTCAATTATTGATGCGACATGTAGAAAGCTATATCCAAAAACATCAGGATGCCAGCAATGCAATCTTTGACTTAGGGGATATTCATAAACTTTTCCAGACAGACTATGCCTCTTCCAGCATTAACCTGGACGGTATTATGAATATTGCCGATGAGTATAAGCTTGAAACCTTATCTGGTGACCAGAAGCTAATCCAAAGCTATCAGGTAGATGTTAAAAATAACAAGCTACTGATCAACTTCAATTCTGATGCCTTAAACAGCCTGAAAGAAGGCAAGCCACTGATTGAACCGGATGCTACCATCCATGAATAATCCCCTTTAAATAGCCATAAAAAAAACGATACCTATGTATCGTTTTTTCTCAGCTAAACTCTTATTCTGATTGATCTGACACTTCAGCTCTTTCCAGTTTTTCGATTGGTTTTTGCTTGATTTTTTTACCGTAACGGCTGGCTGGCCAAATCATGATAAAGCGTGCACCACTCAGTGTCGGACTTTGATCAACCTGAATCTCTCCACCAAACCAGTAAGCAATCCGGCTGACAATAGACAAGCCCAAACCATAACCCCCTGAAGCACGGGTACGACTATCATCCAGTCGGGCAAAAGCCTCAAAGATACGAGCACGGTCAGCTTCCGGAATCCCCGGACCATCATCTTCTACACAGATATACGCCATGCCCTTAGCATCTAGTCCGCCGCTGATCAGGATTTTCTGCTCACAGTAGCGTACTGCATTCCCTACCAGATTTTGCACCACACGATGCAGGTAACGTCGTTCAGCCTCTACGGTTACAGGTACTGGCATTGGCAGCACTTCGACTTCTTTGCCAGTTTTTAGAGCATCTGTTTCGACGGCCACCTGCTCCAACACTTCAAACAGATCAATATCTTCAAATTCAATTGAAGGCATGCCCTGTTCCAGTTTGGCATAGGTCATGATTTCATCGATCAAGGTATTTAAGGCTTCAATATCCTTATCGATCTGCTCAACCTGCTGCAAGCGATAATCATAGTCGTCTTCATCTGCCATCATTTCCACAGCAAAACGGATACGGGCAACCGGTGTACGCAGCTCATGCGATACAGCACGCATCAATTCACGCTGCGCTTCAATCAGGCGCTGAATATGGTCCGACATATTGTTATAGCTGGAAGCCAGCGTCGCCATCTCATCACTGCCCTCTACTGGAAGACGCAATGACATGTTCCCGGTTTTCATCTTATTCAGGGCATAGCTCACTTCTCGCAGTTTACGCTGCATTGGCACCAGCAGACCATAAATCCCCAGACTTAAGACAAACAGGCTCAGTAAGGTAATCCCGGCAGCTAACTGGAATGGCATCCAGTTAAATAACGGCACTGGCCCCATCACCAGCACTTCAGACGTAGAGCTAGGAATAGGAGAAATGATCGAAATTGTAGTGCCGCGAATTGAGGCACTATCACGATATAAAATAATGCTGTGATCCAGACGCAAACGTCCGATCTGCTCGGAATCTAGTGGCAGGCTCTGGACATTTTCGATCGAGATTGGATAAGAGAAATAGTCCTGAATTCGCTTCAGGTATTCTTTTTCCTGACCTGGGTAGTACACCAGATAGTCCAGAATAAAGACCGGTAAAGCCTTCATCTGACGTTCAGTAATATTATCCGCCTTAATATAAAGATAATGACTTGGATCATCGCGTAGCCCAATGACAATATAAGCTACCCCAGTTTTAGCATCCCAACGCACGACTGCCTTACGGTCAGCCAGACGTCGACCTTCCGCTCGGGTAATATCCACTTTACTGGCTTCGACATAGTAGATCGGCAATTCCAACAGATCAGACGCATCTGAAACCCAATCCATCTTTTGCTGCAGATTAGGCTGTCTCGCAACCCCCTCACTGATGATATATGCCATACCATTAGTCAGGGATTCACGATACTCTTGCGCACGCTGGTAGTTGATGATCTGTACCAGCAGATAGCTGAATACTGCCACCAGGACCACAAGCATGACCAGGCCTGCGTATATCCGCAAAAATATACTGTGTTTAAACACCTATTAATTATCCTGTTTATTCAGGCGGCTAAAGGCACCGATTAGATACCGTTAGTTTCTTTGACGAATAGATAACCTTTACTACGTACTGTTTTAATACGTTTTGGATTTTCAGGATCGTCACCAATTTTTGGACGAATGCGCGAGATACGCACATCAATTGAACGGTCTTGACCGTCATATTCGATGCCGCGTAAACGCTCAAAGATATCTTCACGTGACAGGATGCGGCCCGCATTTGAAGCCAGCAGCCACAACAGGTCATATTCGGCACTGGTAAAGTCAACCAGCTCACCATTTAAGGTCACTGAACGACCACCATTGTCGATCACCAGGTCATCAAATTCGATGCGCTGAGCCACTTCATCTTCAGGCACCTTGTCGGTACGACGCAATAAAGCACGAATACGAGCCAGCAGGACACGCGGCTGAACCGGTTTAGCGACATAGTCATCTGCACCCATTTCCAGACCTAAGACCTGATCCATATCTTCAGTACGTGCAGTTAGCATTAAAATCGGTTGATGATAATGTGGACGAACTTCACGACAGATGGTCAAACCATCAGCACCTGGCAACATGACATCTAGAACCACCATGTCTGGTTGCTCAGCAATAATACGACGAATAGCACGGTTACCATCCGGCTCTACCCCAACCTCAAGACCATTACGAATGAGGTATTCTTGTGTTAAACGAGCAAGACGCTCATCATCTTCAACAATTAGAATTTTAGGTAACTTTTCTTCTTGGCTCATGTGTTGCCCCTTTATTTGATGGACGTATGCTACGGACGTATCCTTTTGAAATCCAATAGATACGTTTTTAATATGCTTGCAATATACACACGTTTACATTGTAAACAAGATAGCATTCACCAAACCAATACATCAAAGTAGCATTTTGTAATATTTTATCGTGCACATTTTACTCGAATGTGCATTTAACTACCGTTTGTCGGCTTATTTGCATCGATTAAAGCTTAATCTGAACAAAATGTGACTAGTTGATTCAGGCCTTTTTAGTTATCCACAATGTTATCTATAAGCACTTTTTGCCAGCTTTGATATGCTATGCCTTGCCGGATAAGGCTTATGCAAGAATCAATAAAAATTGGGATCTTTTTGCAAAAGATTAAGATAAAACTTCAGAAAAATATTTAGCAAAATGTCAATATTGATCTACCCTAAATTTTCCCGTATCTTGTGTTCAATTAATTTTATAACCACTAGGTCTTGTGTTTATTCCTCGAACACTGTGGCACGATTTTTGCCCAGTTCAAACGGTCCATAAACATAAAAATAGATGACAATGGAGCTATGCTAACATGAGCGTAATCACGTCCACTCCGGG
Source organism: Acinetobacter sp. YH12072 (assembly GCF_013419565.1). Classification (NCBI taxonomy): domain Bacteria; kingdom Pseudomonadati; phylum Pseudomonadota; class Gammaproteobacteria; order Moraxellales; family Moraxellaceae; genus Acinetobacter; species Acinetobacter sp. YH12072. The sequence continues at coordinate 20,429 of NZ_VOZV01000033.1, forward strand.
TCAACTTCAGGTGATTAAACGCACCGGTGATGTTGCCGCTTTTGATGCAGAAAAAATTTCTGTTGCAATTGGAAAAGCATTTTTGGCAGTAGAAGGCCAGCAAAGTGCAGATTCGAGCCGTATACACGACCGTATCGAACAATTAACGGAAATGGTTCTGAATACATTCAAACGCCGTTTACCATCGGGTGGTACGATCCATATCGAAGAAATTCAAGATCAGGTTGAACTTGCGCTGATGCGTACTGGCGAACAGAAAGTTGCACGTGCCTATGTCATCTACCGTGAACAACGTTCTGAAGCGCGCAAACAGTTAGGTGCCAACCATCACCCTACACTGCAAGTCACTGATGCAGAAGGTAAGTTAAAGCCGCTTGACTTAAGCGAATTGACTGCGACTGTGACTCGTGCTGCTGAAGGCCTTGAAGGGATCGACGTACAGGCGATTGTCGATGAGACCGTAAAAAATCTTTATAACGGTGTAAAAGAGTCTGACATCTCTACCACAATGATGATGGCAACTCGTACCCGTATTGAGCAAGAACCTAACTATACTTATGTGACTGCACGTCTGTTGCGTGATGACCTGGTGGCTACCGGTTTAGAGTTCTTGGGTCTATCCACTGATACTAATGAAGGTGATGCACTTGAAACTTTCCTGAAAAAAGGGATTGAGTTAGAGCTTCTTTCACCTGAATTGTTAAACTTTGACCTGGCTAAGCTGGCTGCAGCGATTCAACCAGAACGTTCAAACCAGTTCACTTACCTAGGTCTGCAAACCCTATTTGACCGTTACTTTATCCACTCAGATGGCGTGCGTTTCGAATTGCCGCAATTGTTCTTCATGCGTGTGTCTATGGGTCTTGCCCTGAACGAAGATAACCGTGAAGACCGTGCAATCGAGTTCTATAACTTATTGTCTAGCTTCGACTACATGGCGTCTACGCCTACCCTGTTCAACTCAGGTACGCTACGTCCACAGTTATCTAGCTGCTACTTAACTACAATTGATGATGATCTGTTTGACATCTATGGCGCGATGCGTGATAACGCAATGCTGTCTAAATGGGCAGGCGGTTTAGGTAATGACTGGACTCCAGTTCGTGCCCTGAACTCTTACATTAAAGGTACAAACGGTAAGTCTCAAGGTGTGGTGCCATTCCTTAAAGTTGCCAACGATACTGCTGTTGCAGTAAATCAGGGTGGTAAACGTAAAGGTGCGGTATGTGCATACCTGGAAACCTGGCATCTGGATATCGAAGAATTCCTTGAGCTGCGTAAGAATACGGGTGATGACCGTCGTCGTACTCACGACATGAACACTGCGAACTGGGTTCCTGACCTGTTCATGCAACGTGTATTCGAAGATGCTGAATGGACACTGTTCACACCTTCTGAAACGCCTGATCTTCATGATCTGACTGGTGCAGAATTCGCTGAGCGTTATGCTTACTACGAAAGCATTGCCAAAGAAACAAACATGTTGCACAAGAAAATCCGTGCAAAAGATTTGTGGCGCAAAATGCTGTCTATGCTGTTCGAAACAGGCCACCCATGGATCACGTTCAAAGACGTATGTAACCTGCGTTCACCACAACAACACGTAGGTGTGGTTCACTCTTCTAACCTGTGTACAGAAATCACCCTGAACACCAGCAAAGAAGAAATCGCAGTATGTAATTTAGGTTCGATCAACCTGGTACAACACGTTCAAGGCGGCAAGCTGGATCGTGAAAAACTGGCTCGTACAGTAAAAACTGCGGTTCGTATGCTCGATAACGTGATCGACATCAACTACTACGCAGTTCCACAAGCACGTAACTCGAACCTGAAACACCGTCCAGTCGGTATGGGTATCATGGGCTTCCAGGATGCGCTTTACGAAATGGGTATGGCTTACGGTTCTGACGCTGCGGTTGAGTTTGCTGATGAATCAATGGAAGTGATTTCTTACTACGCAATTTCAACTTCAAGTGACCTTGCTGTTGAACGCGGTACGTATGAAACATTCAAAGGTTCACTGTGGGATCAAGGTATTCTGCCAATCGACTCACTTGACCTGGTTGCGAAAACTCGTCCAGAACGCATGTTTGAAGTAGACCGCACACAACGTCTGGACTGGGACACTTTACGTGCCAAAGTTCAAAAAGACGGTATGCGTAATTCGAATGTGATGGCGATTGCTCCGACTGCAACCATTTCAAACATTTGTGGCGTGTCTCAGTCAATCGAGCCTACATTCCAGAACCTGTATGTGAAATCTAACCTGTCTGGTGAATTCACAGTGATCAACCCGTACCTGGTACGTGCGTTGAAAGAACGTGGTCTTTGGGATGCAGTGATGGTCAATGACCTGAAACATTTCGAAGGTTCAGTACAAAAGATTTCTCGTATTCCTGAAGAATTAAAAGCGATCTTTGCGACTGCGTTTGAAGTTGAGCCACGCTGGATTGTTGATGCTGCTTCTCGTCGTCAAAAATGGATCGATCAGGCGCAATCGCTGAACCTGTACATCGCGGGTGCAAACGGTAAGAAACTAGACATCACTTACAAGATGGCTTGGTTACGCGGTCTGAAAACCACTTATTACCTACGTGCCTTAGGTGCAACTTCTGCCGAGAAATCAACCATTAACACGGGCGCATTGAATGCAGTTAAACCTGCAACTGTTGCTGCTCCTGTAGTTGCAGCGCCAGCGGTTGAAGAGAAAAAACCTGAAGCACCTGTAGAGGAAGAAGGTTTCACTCAAGCAGCACCAGTGCCACAAGCATGTTCAATTGACAATCCTGATTGTGAGGCTTGTCAGTAATCTGACGGGTTCCTAATCCACCCCGACCCTCCTTTTTCAAAGGAGGGAGATTCCTCGAAGCAAATGGCGGGATGCAAGTCCCCCTTTGCAAAAGGGGGGATTTAGTGGGATTCAAGAAATTTAGACAATAAAAAAAGCCCACTACAGGCCGATCAAAACTCGTAGGGGCTTTTAATCTCGAAGTGATACCAAAATGGTCACAACGAGGCTGGCATAATCAATGCGAGTTAGATTGTAGCACTGAAAACTATCTCGAGCCAGTACAAGTCATTTTCTTTGAAGAAGGAGGAATAGATGATGTCCAAGCGCGTGATTTATAAAAGTGCTATTGACGGTCGCTTCGTGACTAAAGCTTATGCTTTAGCTCATCCAAAAACGACAATCAAACAGATTCGCAAAATCAAATGATGATTTAAAACTTAAACGTGGATTTCTAGATTAGTCTGGAATCCACAACTTAGAACAAAAAGGAAATTTGGTGCCCCATATGACTCACAATTACATGTTAGGACTTGTGGCATTGATCCTTTCCTTTGCCGTTACCTTTTACGCACCGATTGCTTATTTCTGGTTTAAAGTTCGCCAGCAACAGCGTAAACAAAATAAGTAGTGGGGATTTATCTCTGAACAAATTCAGAGCATTCATCGACAAAACTTAATTTTGTTTACACAAATTGAGCGTATAGTAAGACATCTCAGCACTGCTGGATGTCTAATAAAAGATATAAAGCAACTAGAGAGAATTGATATGTCTATCCTAAGTTGGGACGATTTCGAAGATGATTCGCAAAAACCGGCTGCACCTGAACAGCAGCCTACGCCCGTCGAGCCGAAAAAAACGGCTAATCCGCAGATGGTATCTGATGCAAGCAACACATCGTCGAATGTGGCAGCTGCACAACCCGCTGCAGCCCCTCGAAGCGCAGGATCAAATTCAACCGATTCACTGGCAAGAGCATCTGCTTCCCTAGACCAACTGGACGTTGCGCCTGGTCTTGAAGAACTTGAGATGGGCGCACAGCGTGTACAGGTTGATGATAAACGTATGATCAACTGCCGTGCTGACTTGAACCAGTTAGTGCCATTCAAATACGAATGGGCTTGGCAGAAATATCTGGATGGTTGTGCGAACCACTGGATGCCTCAAGAAATCAACATGAACCACGACATCGCGTTGTGGAAGTCTGAAAATGGCTTGACTGAAGATGAACGTACCATCGTGATGCGTTCACTTGGTTTCTTCTCTACTGCGGATTCACTAGTAGCAAACAATCTGGTATTGGCGATCTACCGTCACATCACCAACCCTGAATGCCGTCAGTACATCCTGCGTCAGTCATTTGAAGAAGCGATTCATACGCATGCTTACCAGTACTGTATCGAGTCTTTAGGTATGGACGAAGGTGAAGTCTTCAACATGTACCGCGAAGTCCCATCAGTTGCACGTAAAGCGGCTTGGGGCTTGAAATATACACAATCTCTAAGTGATCCTACTTTCAAAACCGGTACACCAGAAAACGACCAGATCTTGCTTCGCAACCTGATCGCATTCTACTGTGTACTTGAAGGTATCTTCTTCTACTGCGGTTTCACCCAAATTCTGTCTATGGGTCGTCGTAACAAGATGAATGGTGTTGCTGAGCAATTCCAGTACATCCTGCGTGATGAATCTATGCACCTGAACTTCGGTATTGATATGATCAACCAGATCAAGATCGAGAACCCACATCTGTGGACTGCTGAATTCCAGCAAGAAGTGATTCAGATGATCCTTGAAGGCACCATGCTTGAAATCGAATATGCACGTGACACGATGCCACGCGGTGTATTGGGCATGAATGCCGGTATGATGGAAGAATACCTGAAATTTATCTGTAACCGTCGCTTGAGCCAGTTAGGCTTGCCTGAACAGTTTACTGGTGTGAACAATCCATTCCAGTGGATGTCAGAAATGATGGATCTACGTAAAGAGAAGAACTTCTTCGAAACTCGCGTAACAGATTATCAAACTGGTGGCGCGTTAAGCTGGTAAGAAATATCACATAATATATAAAGTATTATGATCAAAAAAAACCGCCAAAATGGCGGTTTTTTTATTGGATGAATGCTTAACTTACTTCATCTTTTCAACGATTTGTTCAGCTTTTTTCAGATGTGTCGCTACCGCAGTACGGGTGTGCGTCAACATGCTTTTTAATTCCGCATTTTTCGCATTTGGAATCAATTGTGTATCCAAAGTGTTCAGGGCTTTACGATGTACTTCAACCTGACTCATCATATAGTCTTTATCGGCTGCAGATGGCTTGCTCAGGTCAGTAACAATCTTGTCACTATCGCTTTGCAATGCCGTACTGAGACTGCTTGCTTGAGGAGTTAATTTTAAACGGTCTGCCAGAGCCTGGCCTTTTTTCTCGTTCGCTGTATGTTCGCTAATCATCATTTGCGCATACTTACGTGCGTCATCTGTTTTAAGCTTAGGCAAGGCTGTTTTTGCCTGTTTGATTTCACCGTTATTGACCGTACTTACAACCTTAATCACTTGGCTCTCAGTTAAATTCATTCGGCTGTCATTTGATGCTTTAGAATTTGCTTGAGCAGCAGTTGAAGATTGCTGATTCATTGCCATTGTTTGACCAGCAGTGAATAGCAATACACCACTCATCGCAACGCAGTTAATCATCTTCTTCATTAGAATAGCTTTCATCATGACACCCTTTAATGTTTTATTAATTAAAATTGCCTTTATAAAATAGGTGAATTCACTTAAAAACAGTTTAATGTTTAAGTTGTTTTATGAGATCAATATATAAGCATTTATTAACTTAAGCAAAGTCTGTTGGGGATTAGTTTCTTATTCAAACTCTACGTAAAAATTCGCAATATATTCATATTGAATAAAATACTAAAATTAATTAAGTCATTGATTTAAATTATTTTTATAAATATTGGTATATTTTTAGCTTTATTAAATTTATTTCAGTTTTTCTTCCCTTGAATCATTTCTTATTATTCAACAAATTAAGAAAATCTAAATTTAACTAAATTATTTGTTATCGGCTAAATCAACTTCTTATTAATCAGAACTTCTAGCTTTAGATAGTGAAAATTTATTACCTAAATATTTTTATAAAAGCTTGATCTCAAAATAAATTTCCTATGCTACTATCGGCCATATATGAATAATATTTATACAAATCCATAATAGCCAGAAGATAAATAGAGAGGGCTTATGAAAGGTTCCATCCTGGATTTTTCTATTCAAGATAATACGGGTTTTATCACAGGGGATGATAACAACCGCTACAGTTTTAGCGGTGCAGACTGGCGTGGACAACGCCCTCCTTCACGCGGTGACCGGGTTGATTTTATTGTTAACTCAACCGGTCAGGCAGCAGATATTTATCTGGCTTTGGGAAACTCGATTCATCTGGGAGAAAGCATTAGCAATCAGATTAATAAATATTCCAATCTGGATCAGGCTGAAGAGAATTACAGCAGTATCGACTGGTTTGTAAAATGTCTAACCAATTATGCAAACTTTTCAGGTCGTGCACGCCGTAAAGAATTTTGGTTCTTTATGCTGTTTTGTGTAATTTTAAGCATTATTAGTGAAGCCATTGATGCAGTTTTAGGCACCAAACCTTTGGTGAATGGCCTGCTAAATTTAGCGCTTCTGCTCCCAAGTCTGGCTGTAGGGGCACGTCGCTTGCATGACATTGGACGCTCTGGATGGTGGCAATTGCTTGTACTGACAGGGATAGGAGCCATTTTACTCATTATCTGGTGGGCAAGTGATACCAAAAAAGAAAATAATGAATATGGTGCTCCTGCCAAGTAATGGAACATTACATATCCCGTCTTGATACGGGATATGTTTATAGATTATTTAATTTAATATCAAAGCAATACGTAGGCAATTCATGCTGCAAGATCAGTTATCCAAACTTCCCAATGCAATATGGGTGCAAATTTATAAAGATAAAATGCAACTGATGGACAATGAGGGCACGATTGTGCAAACAATGGTCCCTCCCGTTCCCTATGCGCATGAACGCAGCATCATTGCCGACTTTAATGCTGCCTCAGACACCCTAAAACAGCTGGTATCTACTTCAATTGTTCAAAAACTTTGGGGCTCTACAACGCTGCTGCAAGTTATGGATATGCCTGAAGAGGGTCTGACAGCTCTTGAACAGCGTGCCCTGCTAGAATTAGGTTATGAAAATAGTGCACAAAAGGTGATTCTGTATGATCCCGCAGGTCAGGAAATTACGAAAGCGAGCTTAAGCACCACTTATCCTAAAACCAATCTAAAAATCTTTCTGGTTATCTTAATTGTCGTCATTGCTGCTTCTATCTGGTTTTTAACACTTTAAATGCCATATAAAATTAAAAAACCCCGCATTAAGCGGGATTTTTTAATTGAAGTTCAATGACATCATAAATTTTTATGAATAATCCATTTTAAAAACTTCTGATTAGATTGGATTATATTTAATGATGTCATCCAGCTGTAAAGTTGCACTGTCTACATTCTGTAATATCAGCAAATCAGCGCGTGCAAAGGTGGTATTGGTATCGGAACCATCACGATCGATCGTCACGACTGTATCATCTCCACGTTGTTCGAGCGTGATATAGTTCCCCAGATTTGACGCATCTACTGCCTGATCACTTAATAATGCAGATACATCGATGGTGTCACCTTCAACTGCATTGAAGTCAGTCCAGGTATATGTACCATTGCCGCCAGTTGCATCAGCATTATTTAGTAAATAATAGATCGCTGTATCTGCTCCTGCACCACCTGTCAGGATGTCATCACCTGCACCACCCTGTAACAGGTTATCTGCTGGATCGTCGGCATAGTTAAGAATCTGGTTTACCTGATCAATATTGATCACCAGATTTGCTGAAGCACTTTCCTGATCGGCCTGTCCCGCATTACGCGTTACCGTATATTCAAATACCTCACTGAGTAATGGGCCCTGTCCTACTGCACTATTGTATTCATAACTGAAATTACCATTTTCATAGAGTTTGAGCTCACCATACGTCCCTTCGGTAATGGTAAAGTTACCTCCCTCATCACTTAAATCGAAAGTTACTGGCTGCCCATTAATCTCAGTTAATACGCCACCCGCCCAATTATCCGCTTGTGTGCCGTCGGCTGAAGTTTCCTGAATATTGCCTGTTGCACGGTAGATTTCTCCATTGACTTCGTAGACTTCAGCAGTGGTTCCACCAAATAGCGTTAATGGATTACTTAAGGCTTCTTGAGCGATCAGGTCTATTAAGCCATCAACAGCTGGTAAAACATCATCCAGCCCTAAAGTACTTAGCAATGTATTTAATGATCCGAGCAAGGTATTTAAACCAGTCGTTAGGCCAGTTTCTTCAAGCACGGTATCTAGCAAAATATCGCTAACTAGTGGTTCAACCAGGTTATCGAATAATGCCTGGCCTGCACCATCTACCCCTTCTAAAATTCCATTTAGAAGCGCATCTAATGCTGTACCCAATCCTAAAGTAGTTAATAGGAATCCTAATGCCCCGCCTCCATTTCCTGCAAGTAAACTCCCTACGGAGGTATTGTATACATCACCTAATATTGGGCGAACTAGTATGTTATCCAGAGCCAATGACAAGACTGAATCAACTGCTGTGGTTAAAGTATTTATAATTGGTACAGAAGAACCTGTAGTTAAATCCAATAACTCACGAAGTGTCAATTGCTCCAGAATTCCACGAGGATCAGCGTTTTGGCCAGTCAAGGTAGCTTCGAGTAAACCTAATACAGTATCTGACACCAGATTGTTAACCGTGTTATCGCCTAAATTCGCTAAATCTATAGTGGTCAGGATATCTGCTAATTGTGAAGAATCACCATATACCGAGACTTCATAGGTTCCAGCAGGCAAGTCATTAATATCCAGTCTCAATCCTTGAGCATCTGCTACTCCACCCAGCAGCTCCAGTCCCAATGCACCAGCAACTAAGCCGCCTTGACTGGTATTTGCTGAAGCGACCTCAAATTCTTCGCCAGTGGTTGTATTACGTACCACGAAAGTAAAGGCATTCGCCAAGCTAACCAGATTTTCTTGCTGTACTGCAATCACCACGCTAGAAATATTTTCCTCAATCGTAAAATCGACCACGGCAACTTCCGAAGTGCCATTGAGCACGTCGATACCACTACTATCACTATATGTTTCCAATACAGTTGCATCTTGTGATCCTTCCAAAATTGCGGACACATTATCATCGGCAAGATTCAGTAAACGTTCTGAATTATTTACAACTCCATTTGGTAGATCCGCTGTAGTAAAGCTTGCCGCATCGTTCCCTGCCAAGTCCTGAATGGCATTCTCATCATTCCGAGCAGTTGGATCGATATATTCCACACTGACAGCCTGACCTGCTGCAATCACCGGACTGGTAATCAGCGTTAAGGTATTTCCATCGGCAACAATATTAATTACATCGACTGTAGTTTGATCTGGTGCGGTACCCACTGTAACGACCAGACTATCTAAAGGAGGTAAATTATCTGCATCCAGTGCTTCATTAAAACTAAGCTCGATATTGCCATTGGCATTAACTTCCGCAGCTAAAAGTACGGGGCCACTAATTGATCCTAGACAGTATCGTGGACAACCAGCCCCTCTAAACTTTTAATATATTTCTGTTCAAAGGCTTCTGGACTTAACCAGCCGTTTGCAGAATGTCTTCTGACTCGATTGTAATAAATTTCAATATAGTCAAACAAGACAGCATTCGCTTCTTTTCGAGTCGAAAACACACTGCCATGTACCACATGACCTTTTAATGTATGAAAGAAGCTTTCAGTCACTGCATTATCCCAACAGTTTCCACGTCTAGACATACTCTGAGTACAATCATTTTTCAGTAACAGCGCTCTAAAATCACGACTACAGTACTGTGAGCCTTGGTCCGAATGAACCATAACACCAGTTGGATAACCCTGACGAGCCATTGCATAGTTAAACGTATCACACACCAACTGGCGGTCTATTCGATGGCTGGTTTGCCACCCCACGATACGACGGCTAAATAAATCTAGCATCACACATAAATACAACCAACCTTCTTTAGTGCGGATATAGGTAATGTCTGTTGTCCAGACTTTATTAGGCTGAGTAGCTGTAAATTGGCGATCCAACAAGTTGGGTGCTGTAGGCAAACGATGGGTTGAATCAGTCGTATGCTTGTATTTACGTGCAATCCTGCTACGTAAACCAAGCTTTTTTAGGATCCTTCCAATAGTACGTTCGCTCATGTTGTAACCTAAATCATGCATGTCATGTACTAATGAAGGTGCACCCAATCGTGCATGATGCTGCCAATATACGGCTTTTAAGTCATTATATTTCTGTGCCGTATTGGCTTGATGTTTTCGCCAGGTATAATAGCCTGAAGTGCTGACACCCAGGCATTTACAGGCAGAAGATACGGTGACTTCATTCATATCTAGATCTTGAATTACCGTGTACTTTTCTTGGCATGATCTGTTAGAAAGTACACATGCGCTTTTTTTAAGATGTCATTGGCTTCCTTGAGCTGTTTGACTTCTTTCTCTAATTCCACGATCCGCTGTTGTTCTGGTGAAAGTTGACGTTTGCTTGAACCTGCCGGATTGGTTTCACGAATCCATTTATCTAATGTTGAATAACCCACACCTAATTTCTGGGCGATTGCAGCTACAGACTCGTGTGAGTTTGAAAGTGCATAATCAATCGCTTGCTGTTTAAATTCGGGACTAAAACGTTTAGCCATTTCTTGAATCTCCAAAGATTAAAGTTACGTTATCTTTAGAGGCACGTGCTGTCCATTATTTTGTCTAGGATCATCCCGATGTTTAATAGTACCGAATTATTTTGCGTAATTGATGATTTCTTTCTTAAATTTGAAGCAACCTACTGGAATTTCCTTAAACAAAGTCGTCGTTTCTCCGGAGTCCGAACCGCTCACTTGAGTATCTCAGAAATCACTTTTATCGCGATCTGGTATAAATGTTCTCATTTCACTAATTTCAAAGCATTTTTCACATGGTTGAAACAGGATAAAAATCATTTATTTAA
>NZ_VOZV01000034.1:0-31103 GCF_013419565.1 Acinetobacter sp. YH12072
AATAATTCAAGTGAATTTGTTTGAAAGAAGAACTTTAAAAGCTTTATTTTCACCCGATAAAATACCCATAAAACAAGAGGAAGCTCATTTGAGCTTCCTCTTGTGAAAAATTGTGGGACAGCAATGGGGCACTCTCTCCTTTTTCAAAGGAGGATTGGAGAGAATAAAATTACTTCAATAACGGCTTTAAGAATTTCCCTGTATGTGAAGCCTTAACTTTCACAACATCTTCCGGAGTACCTTCCGCGATAATCATACCGCCACCCGCACCACCTTCAGGCCCAAGGTCTACCACCCAGTCTGCAGTCTTGATCACATCCAAGTTATGTTCAATCACAACAATGGTATTCCCTTTATTGCGTAGCTCATGCAGGATGTCCAGCAGCTTGGCAATATCATGGAAATGCAGACCAGTGGTTGGCTCATCCAGGACATACAGGGTTTTACCGGTATCCCGTTTGGCCAGCTCACGTGCCAGTTTTACCCGTTGTGCTTCACCACCGGAAAGAGTGGTAGCAGACTGACCCAGACGGATATAACCTAAGCCCACCTGATTCAGCGTTTCCAGACGACGGTGAATCACTGGAATCGCATCAAAGAAATGCATAGCATCTTCAACGGTCATCTGCAATACATCAGAAATATTCTTGCCTTTGTAGTTCACTTCCAGCGTTTCACGGTTGTAACGCTTGCCATGACAGGCGTCACACGGCACATACATATCCGGCAGAAAGTGCATCGCTACCTTAATCATGCCATCACCTTCACAGGCCTCACAGCGTCCGCCTTTCACGTTAAACGAGAAACGGCCAGCGGTATAACCACGCGCTTTGGCTTCCGGAGTCTGTGAAAACAGTTCACGAATTGGAGTAAACAAACCGGTATAAGTTGCTGGGTTCGAACGTGGCGTACGGCCAATCGGGCTCTGGTCAATATCAACCACTTTATCCAGAAATTGCAGACCATCAATTGAGTCAAACTTCTCAGCAGTTAGCGTGGTTGCACCATTCAGCTGAGTCGCTGCTAGTGGCAACAGAGTCCGGTTAATCAACGTAGATTTACCAGAACCTGAAACACCGGTGACACAAGTCATGATTCCCAATGGAATGGTCAGATCGACTTTCTTCAGGTTATGCCCGGCAGCACCCATCAATTTGATCTGTTCTTCCGGTTTTGGTGGCTGAACCCGTTTTTTCGGCACTTCAATTTTCAGTTTGCCAGACAGATATTTACCGGTCAGGGAATCTTTATTTTTAGCGAGTTCCTGATAGGTTCCTTCTGCAATCACATGACCGCCATGCACACCGGCACCCGGACCAATATCAATAATATGGTCTGCAGCACGAATTGCATCTTCATCATGTTCGACCACTAAAACGGTATTACCGAGATCACGCAGACGAATCAGGGTTTGTAACAGGCGATCATTATCACGCTGATGCAGACCAATCGAAGGTTCATCCAGCACATACATCACACCCATGAGGCCAGCACCAATTTGTGAAGCCAGACGGATACGCTGTGCTTCACCACCAGACAAGGTTTCGGCAGAACGGGACAGACTCAAATAGTTCAGACCGACAGATACCAGGAAGTGCAGGCGTTCACGGATTTCCTTGAAAATCTTGTCCGCAATTTCACCACGCGCACCTTCCAGATTAATGCCCTGATAATAGCTCTCGGCATCGCCAATCGACATGCGGGTAACGTCGGCAATGGTCTTGTCCAGAATTTTCACATTACGTGAGATTTCATTCAGACGTGAACCATCACAAGCATCACAAGCGGCATTGGATAGATACTGCGCCAGATCATCACGCACATAATTGCTTTCGGTTTCGCGGTAACGGCGTTCCAGATGCGGCAAAATACCTTCAAATGGCATCACCCGGTTATGACGACGACCACGTTCATCAATATAGCTCAGGTCAATTTTTTCTTTGCCGGTACCGTACAGGAATTTTTTCTTGGTATTGGCATCCAGTTCATTCCAAGGCATTTCCAGAGAAAAACCAAAATGCTCAGCTACTTTTTGCAGCATGCCATAATAATATGGACGCTGACGGTCCCAGCCACGAATCGCACCCTGGCTAATGCTGACCTCCTGATTGGGAATCAGTTTGTCTGCACTAAAATGGCTACGGGTACCCAAACCATCACAGACCGGGCAGGCACCGAAGGGATTGTTAAATGAAAACAGGCGTGGCTCCAGTTCAGCCACAGCGCGGTCACATTCCGGACAGGAGTGTTTGGCAGAAAACACGCGATCATCATTTTCGCCTTTCATCCAGGACAGGATCGCAATATCTCCACCGAGACGCAGTGCAGTTTCAAAACTTTCTGCAATCCGGTTACCGAGATCATCACGCACCTTAAAGCGGTCAACCACGACTTCAATAGTATGTTTTTTCTTTTTGTCCAACTCAGGTGGCGGATCAATTTCCATGATCTCGCCATCGACACGTGCACGCACAAAGCCCTGGCTTTGCAGTTGCTCAAATAACGCTGTGTACTCACCCTTACGTTCACGCACGACAGGCGCTAACAATAACAGCGCAGTGCCTTCTTCCAGTTCTTTAACCGCATCGACCATTTCAGTTACGGTCTGTGCCACCATGGGCAGATCGTGTTCCGGACAGTAAGGTGTACCTACGCGTGCATAGAGCAGACGTAAATAGTCATAGATTTCGGTAATGGTACCTACAGTCGAACGCGGGTTATGGCTAGTCGATTTCTGTTCGATAGCAATGGCTGGGCTTAAACCCTCAATCGAATCAACTTCCGGCTTTTCCATTTGCGAAAGGAATTGACGCGCGTAGGCAGACAGAGATTCTACATAACGGCGTTGACCTTCCGCATATAACGTATCGAATGCCAATGAGGACTTACCTGAACCAGACAGTCCCGTAATCACCACAAACTTGTCGCGTGGAATATCAAGGTTCACATTTTTCAGGTTATGGGTACGTGCACCTCGAATACGGATGTGACTTTGGCTCATGCAATGATCCTAGAAAATTCATCAAAAACCTTTATATGATACCGAATGAAAAATGTTCAAGTGCAAATAAAAGTATTTTAAACGTCAAGTTGTGTCGGATATTGGTCAAAAGATCAGTACTAAAGCAACTGGGGGAAAATGTAGATTAGATTTGCTCTTTTCCAAACATCTAATGGATGAAATTTCATGATGCATAACTCCATCGAAATTAGCTTCACTTTCCATCATTTAGGGTTTGGCTTAAAAATAAAAAAGCCCTGTATTAAACAGGACTCAGTCAATAGAAACTAAAATTAATCATCCAGACCTAGCCATTGGCGTTGTTCATAAGCACTATCCCAGAACAGCCATTCCAGACGTGCTGCATGGGTATAGGCCTGATGCATTTTTTCCAGAGTATCAGCATCGACCCGCGCTGCCACCCGATCCACAGTAGCAATTACATTGCGTACCGCTGTATGAAAATCCTCACCGGCATAGGTATCAATCCAGGCCTGATACGGATTATTCGGCGCTGCCTTATCGACAATATCCTTACCCACTTCTGCATAGATCCAGAAACATGGCAAAAGGGCAGCTAGAACCACCGGATAACTTTCTGCCCAGGCCGTTGCCTGTAAATAAGAAGTGTAATGATGGCAGGCCAGAGTCAAAGGTGTATTTTCAAATTGGGTTTTGCTGATGCCAAAATCCTGCATAAAGCCATCATGCAGGCTGCGTTCGACCACAATGGCAGTTTTAGCGGCTTCACTGAACTGAATTACATCATCTGCTTCAAAAGCTTTGGCTGCACAGACCGCCAGCGCACGGCCATAGGCCAGTAAATAATGCGCATCCTGAATCACATAATGACTAAAAGCTTCACGGCTTAATGTTCCCTGCGCCAGCTGCTGGTTAAAAGGCAGCGCCAATGTCTTTTGATAAAGTCCGAGATTACGTTGCCATACGTCTTGAGAGAAACTCATACTGAAATCCTTAGCAGTTGAAGTCAAAATATCCAGCACTATAGCAAAGATGAATCTGTTTAAAAGATCAGCAAATCTGAAAAGCAGAAAATACCTAAAAATGGTTCAGGAAGTGCTTTGGTTTAGGCGGCAAAAGTTTCATAATTGGGACAACTTTGAGTCTTAGTATTTCTCTACGTTTAAAGAAATGCATTTAATGAAATTTATCTAAGGTCGATATATATGTTGAAACACTTTGGTTTCTCAATCGTATTTTCGATCGTGTGCCTTGGTTTGTCTGCTTATTGGGGATTCACCCATGGTCCGGAAGCGGGCCTGCAAACCATGTTCACAGCACTGACCATCACCGCTATTCTGGCGATTATGGAAGTGTCGTTGTCGTTTGATAACGCGGTTGTCAATGCATCCGTCCTGCGCGGTTGGGATCATTTCTGGAAAATGATTTTCCTGACGGTCGGGATTCTGGTTGCAGTTTTCGGGATGCGCCTGATTTTCCCGGTGGTCATTGTGGCCGTGACTGCGGATATGGGCTTTATGGAAGTGGTGCAGCTCGCCTTAAATGCACCAAAAGAATATTCGGCTAAACTGATGGCACATCATGCCGAGATTTCTGCCTTTGGTGGTGCCTTCCTGATGCTGGTATTTCTGAACTTCTTCCTGGATGAAGAAAAAGACACCCACTGGTTCCGCATGCTGGAACGCCGTCTGGCGCATCTGGCAAACGTTCCGGCGATGTCAGTCTTTATTACCCTGATTGCCTTATTAATCATGGATTTTCAGGTCGAAGAAGCAAAACGTCTGGATGTTATTCTGGCAGGGATCTGGGGAATCGTGATTTATATCGGGGTACAGGTCCTAAGCCATATGTTAGGTGGGGAACCGGAAGTAGACGAAGAGGGCAACGCCGTTCGTCATGATGCTGAAGGCGTACCGACTGGCGTGGTGAAAGCCGGCTTTGGTGGTTTCCTTTACCTAGAAGTACTCGATGCATCTTTCAGTTTCGACGGGGTAATCGGGGCCTTTGCGATTACATCTGACGTGGTAATCATCATGCTAGGCCTGGCCATCGGTGCGATGTTCGTGCGTTCGATGACTATTTACCTGGTCGATAAAGGCACGCTGGATGCCTATATCTATTTGGAACATGGCGCGCACTATGCGATTGGTGCTCTGGCATTTATCATGCTGGCAAGCAGTACCGGTGTACATATCCCTGAAGTGGTGACTGGTCTGATCGGTGTGGCTTTCATTATCTGGGCAGTCATTGCTTCGATCCAATATACCAAGCGTCAGTTATTAAAAGCAGGCAAATAGCCCCGTGATCGCTGAACAGAAGCGTAGCTCCGGCTACGCTTTTTTATCCATTGGAGCGTAAAACCTCGTGGTTCAGCACGAGGATATAAGCGACTGGAGTAAACCACATGAACGACACGAAATGTCGTTTTAAATACTTGTACTATAGTCACTATTAAGAAAAATACTGTTAAAATAATTGGATGAAGACACTCAAATTACGCATAAAAGACAAACATTGCAAGGTGCTAAATCAGTTAGCATCCGAAGTAAATTTTGTTTGGAATTATGTCAATGATTTGTGTTTTAAACATCTTCAAAAAAAACAACAATTCTTTTCAGCATACGATATTGCAAAATACACGAAAGGCACATCGAAAGAATGCAACTTGCACAGTCAAACTATTCAGGCAGTGACAGAAGAATTGGTCACAAGACGCAAGCAGTTCAAAAAAGCAAAACTAAAATGGCGTGTCAGTAATAAAAAATCAGCTAGACGTTCACTAGGTTGGATACCGTTTAAAAAGGTTGCAATCAAATATGCTGATGGCTGTGTTCAATATGGTAAACACCAATTCAAGTTATGGGATAGTTACGGTTTAAGTCAATACAGGGTTAAAACAGGCTCATTCGTTGAAGATAGCCGAGGCCGTTGGTATGTATGTCTTGTAGTTGACAATGCTAAAACAAAAACCACCGCTAAAACCTCAATTGGCATAGATTTAGGTTTAAAAGATTTAGCCACTTGTTCAGATGGTGTAAAACTTAAAGCCCCTCAAATCTATCGGAAATATGAACAAAAACTTGGTATTGCTCAACGTGCAAAAAATAAAAAACGAGTGAAAGCAATTCACGCCAAGATTAAAAATGTAAGACAAAACATGCTGCATCAATTCAGCCATAAACTAGTAAAAGAACATGCAGCAATCTTCGTTGGCAATGTGAATGGCAAAGCATTAGCGCAAACCAAACTAGCCAAGTCTGTGTTAGATGCCAGTTGGACAACACTAAGAACCATGCTCAAGTATAAATGCGAGAACGCAGGGGTATGGTATGAAGAAGTCAATGAAGCCTATACCACCCAAACTTGTTCGTGCTGTGGCTCACGCTCCAGTAGTCCGAAAGGTAGAGCAGGTTTAGGAATAAGAGAGTGGCAGTGTGGTGAGTGTGGTAGCTCATGGGATCGGGATGTAAATTCCGCACTGAATATTCTTGCGCTCGGGCATGAGCGTCTAGCAGTAGGAATCCCCTTGCTTTAGCTGGGGGAGGATGTCAATTTTCAGATAGTCCTCATCTTTATTTCAAATAAAATTCATGCATTCCTTTGAGCGGAATGGCCTATAATCTACGCATCAAGATTAACTAACTCGATCGCCAGACTTTATGATGAATGCCTTAGAACGTCGCTCGACCTTTGCCCTGAGCAGTATTTTCGCACTGCGCATGCTGGGGTTGTTTATGATCATCCCTGTATTCTCGGTAGCAGGGCAGTCATATGAATATGCTACGCCGGCACTGATTGGTCTGGCGGTGGGTATTTATGGCCTGACACAGGCCATTTTACAGATTCCGTTTAGCCTGATTGCAGACCGCTATAGCCGTAAGCCACTGGTGGTTTTGGGCTTGTTGCTATTCGCTCTAGGTGGTGCGATTGCTGCAATGTCTGACACCATTTATGGCGTGATCATCGGTCGTGCGATTGCGGGTGGTGGAGCAGTTTCAGCAGTGGTAATGGCCTTACTGGCCGATGTGACCCGCGAAGAAAACCGCATGAAAGCCATGGCGGTGATGGGCATGAGTATCGGCCTGTCCTTTGTGGTGGCCTTTACCATGGGGCCGTGGGTGACAGGACTGGTCGGCATTTCCGGTCTGTTCTGGGTGACCACCGTAATGGGCTTGGCTGCGATTGCGATGTTGTTGATGGTCCCTAAAGTTACCCGTCATCATAAAAATTTTCAGCAGGGCTATCTGGAGCAGCTAAAACAGGTCCTGAAAATGGGGGATCTGAACCGTCTGCATATTTCAGTATTTACCCTGCATTTGCTGCTCACAGCCATGTTTATTTATGTGCCATCGCAACTGATTGAAGTTGCTGAACTGCCATTATCGAGCCATGGTTGGGTCTATCTGCCGCTGCTGGTCGTCAGTCTGTTTTTTGCCTTCCCGAGCATTGTACTGGCAGAGAAATATCGCAAGATGCGCAGTATTTTCCTGACAGCGATTGGCGGGATTATTCTGGGTCTGTTGATCATGATTTTTGGCTTTGAATCCAAATATGTGCTGATCGGTGGATTAGGTTTATTCTTTATTGCCTTTAACGTCATGGAAGCCTTATTGCCCTCATGGTTGTCCAAAGCAGCCCCGATTCAATCTAAAGCCACTGCGATGGGCGTGAATGCCAGTAGTCAGTTTCTGGGCGCGTTTTTTGGCGGGATTATCGGTGGACAATTGTTGTTACTCAACAACACTTCGCTCGGTTGGAGTATTTTATCGGCAATTGCTATAATTTGGCTGCTCATGAGTTTTGGGTTGGCTCAACCACGCTATCTTTCATCGCTCGTGCTTCGTCTGCCAGAGAGTAAACAAACAGATGAATGGACTTCTCAACTTTTGGCGATTCGTGGTATTGAAGAGGTTGTGGTCATGTCTGAACAGCAAGTCGCCTTTGTCAAGGTCGATAAACAGCAGGTTGATGATGTTTCGCGACAACAATTAACGCACTTGTTAGGTAAAGAGGTAGCCATTTAAACATAACTCTTATAAAGTAAAATATAGAAATAAATAGGAAGTGTACGTCTGATGCGTGGTGTTAATAAGGTCATTTTAGTTGGTACTTTAGGTCGAGATCCTGAGACCAAAACTTTCCCAAATGGTGGTTCTCTCACTCAATTCTCTATCGCAACCAGCGATTCATGGACTGATAAAAATACGGGCGAACGTAAAGAGCAAACCGAATGGCATCGTATTGTGCTGCATAACCGTTTAGGTGAAATTGCACAGCAATATCTGCGCAAAGGTTCTAAAGTTTATATCGAAGGTTCATTACGTACCCGTCAATGGACAGATCAAAGCGGTCAAGAACGCTACACAACGGAAATCCGTGGTGAGCAAATGCAAATGCTGGATTCTGGTCGTCCACAAGGCGAGCAGGGCGATAACGGTTTTAACCAGCCACGTTTTAATAACAATAACCAGGCTGGCGGTTATGGCAATAATCCACAAGGTGGTTATAGCTCAGCGCCTCAGCAAGGCGGTTTTAACAATAATCAGGGCAGTGGTTATGGCAACAATAACCAAAATAACCAAGGTAGTTATGCGCCGAAGTCTGCACCTGCTCCAGTAGCAGCACCTGCAGCCGATCTGGATGATGATCTTCCGTTCTAATCCCGACATTAGAAAGGCAAATCATCATCAAAACCCGCCATTTGGCGGGTTTTTCATATCTGGGTTCTTCTATTTTTTCACTGAGACCCACATCGTGATCACCGCCCGAAACACAACTTCTTCTGCAGTATCTTTAATTTCTACATTGACCAGATAATCGCTGCCTTCCTTCCATATAAAGTTAGGCTCGGCGGGTGTCGCAATCGCAACTAGGTCAGTAGTAGCTTTTTTGACATATTCGACCTGCATACCCTTGGGAATCCAGCGATGAGTTTTCGGAACGGTTGCATCGGTCATGGTACCGCCTGCCAGTTCAGCCATGTTACACATGGCAATCGCGTGTACAGTGCCTAAATGATTCAGTACGGCACGATGTTTCTTAATGCTCACTGCACAATAACCAAGCTTTAAATCTTCAAACAATGGAGAAATACTGCCGAAATAAGGTGCTTTTAGACAAAGTAATTTAGAAAAAAGATATTTACCGGCTGGCTTATTTTCTAAGCTTTTCCAGATTTTTAGGGCTTGGCTCATTTATAACTTCCTGTATATTATTTTTTAATCAGAATAATATTCTCATACAGAATATTATTCTGTATTGGCGCATCTGACAAAAACCAGACATCAGGCTGCCAGCCTGCTTTTAAAAATAGAGAGGATTTAAATATTAAAGATGCAAAACATGGAATTGCTGGAAAGGATTTTTAAGGGAAGACGGGCTTTACTCAAACGTCAGATTCTGGAATGTGCATTGACAGAGTTTCTGCGTACAGGCATTGCTGCGACTACGATTGAAATGATCCGTGATCAGGCCGATACCAGTATCGGGGCGATCTACCATCATTTTAAAAACAAGGAAGGGATCATTGCAGCACTGTATATTTCAGCACTTACAGATCAGTCGGAGCAGCGTTTGCAGGCTTTGTCACAAGTTCAGGGTATTGAACGAGGTATACAGGCAGTGATTCAGAGTTATATCGATTGGGTTGTAGCATATCCTGATTTTGCCCGCTTTCTTTATGCCGCGCATCATACAGTTCAAAATAGTGACTTCAAAGAGGAATTGCAGCAGTCGAATCAGCAGCGCAATCAGGAATTAAAACAATGGCTGGCTCAGCAGGCAGATATCAGTCAATTACAAGCTATTCCCTTAGAACTGCTTATGTCACTGATCATTGGACCCACTGAAAGTTATTGCTGGAGCTGGTTATCTAGTCGAGTCCACGCCTCTCCTAAACACTATGCAGCAGCCTTGGCAAAATCGGCCTGGAAATCTATACAGCATTTTCAAGAAAGTAAAACCGTCAAAATCGATTAAACAAATCAGAAAGATAAAAATAAAAGGAACTATAAATCTAAAAAACCGATAGTTTTAATAAAAAGTTACGGTTTTACCTATTGGTGATTTTTGCGTATTCTTAACTACATCAAATGAACACACACTTTCACGAATAGATAGGAATAGACTTATGAGTTTAATCAATACTGAAGTTAAGCCATTCAACGCAACTGCTTACCACAATGGCCAATTTATTGAAGTGTCTGAGCAAGACATGAAAGGCAAATGGTCTGTAGTATTTTTCTATCCTGCTGACTTCACATTTGTTTGTCCAACAGAATTAGGCGATCTTGCTGATCAGTATGCTGAATTCCAGAAACTGGGCGTAGAAATCTACTCAGTATCTACCGACACGCACTTCACGCACAAAGCTTGGCACGATACTTCTGACGTGATTGGTAAAATCCAGTATCCAATGATCGGCGATCCAACCTGGACTTTGGCGAAAAACTTTGAAGTGCTGATTGAAGCTGATGGTCTGGCGGATCGTGGTACTTTCGTGATCGATCCAGACGGTAAAATCCAGATCGTTGAAATCAACGCGGGCGGTATCGGTCGTGACGCGCAAGAACTGCTTCGTAAAGTAAAAGCGGCTCAATATGTACACGCTCACCCAGGTGAAGTATGTCCTGCAAAATGGAAAGAAGGTGAAGCGACTCTTGCTCCTTCAATCGACCTGGTCGGTAAAATCTAATTCGATAACACTTTATCGAAATTGAAAAAACCCAGCCCTCAGCGCTGGGTTTTTTATTGTCTACTGCTCATGACTACTTAAATTAACGTCTTATGAGCAAAGCTAAAGTTATAAGTAGCTACACAGAAATCTAAGAGTCGAATCATCTTATATTTGAAATACTGCATTCTATAAGTACGGTATTGATGACTGCTGATAAAGCTTAAAATGGCTGCATGTTCATCCTATTGTATATAGGAGTAAAAGATGAAAAAAGTCATTGGTGTCTACCGTAATCAAAACATGCACTGGGTCGGTGACGGCTTCCCGGTGAAAAACCTGTTTTCTTATGATCGTCTGGGGCAGGCCATTAGTCCATTTCTACTGCTGGACTATGCAGCGCCGTATCATTTTGCATCGACTACTGAGCAGCATGGTGTAGGTTCGCATCCGCATCGTGGTTTTGAAACTGTAACCTTGGCTTATCAGGGTGCAGTGACCCACCAGGACTCCAGTGGCGGTGGCGGTACGATTCAGACCGGCGATGTGCAGTGGATGACAGCGGGTGCCGGAGTGGTGCATGAAGAATTTCATTCCCTAGATTTTGCTCAAAAGGGCGGTCTGTTTGAAATGGTTCAACTCTGGGTCAACTTGCCAGCCAAAGATAAAATGACCGCGCCACGTTATCAGGCCATTACTGCAGCTGAGATTCCACGGATTGAAATGGATGAAGGCGCAGGACATATTCGGGTGATTGCCGGAGAGTTCGGAGGCCATTATGGGCCAGCACATACCTTTAGTCCGGTAAATGTCTGGGACGGCGAGCTAAAAGCGGAGTATGAAACTACGTTGCATGTGCCTACCGGACATAATGCTTTGCTGGTTGTACTGGCGGGTGAGCTGGTGGTAAATGGCAGTCAAAAAGTCCTGGATAGCTCTATTGTCATGTTTGCGCGCGATGATGATCCTGAAATTCAGCTACAGGCCGATCAGGACACTAAATTTCTGCTCTTGACCGGTGAGCCGCTGAATGAACCTATTCAAGGCTATGGCCCATTTGTGATGAATACCAAGGAAGAAATTATTCAGGCATTTCAAGATTTTAATCAGGGTAAATTTGGTGAAATCGCGGTACAGGCCGAATAATACAGTCAGTCTTAAAACAAAGAAGCCTCTGCACAAGCAGAGGCTTTTTTTCTAATGCGCTGGAATTTCTTGTCGTTTTTACGAGTTTCTGGGATAAATTCATTTTGTTTATCTCTATGAATTTATCTCTTTCTTGTGCTGCATATTATAGGGTATTTCGCAGTCTTTGTAAACCGATGATTAAAAAATCGGTTAATTAAGCCATTTGTTTTTTAAAGATTTATTTTTAAATATTTAAATATGACGATAGTTTAAGTCACTCTATATAAAGACGTTTTTTGCTATTCAAAAAATGTAATTTATTTGTAAAGTTGCGTTAACCTAGACTTACGAAAAAAAAGTATTCTGGAAGATTTTAATAACCTATTTGCTGAAAGCATGGTTCATAATTTCTTTTAGTTTTTCAATGACGGATGATCAGATTGGATATCGCAGTAATTGGTAGTGGCATGGCTGGACTGGCTACTGCCAGAATTCTTCAGGACGCAGGACATCGCATTACTATTTTTGAAGCGCTTCAAGGTCGCGGCATGGACAGTCATAGTCTCGAATTTGAAGGAGGCCTCATTGACGCACCTTTACGTGTGATGAATCCTTATCTGTGGAAAAATACCTTAAGTCTGGCGACTCATCTGGGCATTAAAACTTACCCGGTACGTACCTATATGGCCTGTAGCTGGCTGTTTGAAGACCGGGTAGAAACCTGGCTAACCACATCACGTAGCCGGATTGGCAATATTCCGATTATCAATAACCGCAAAGGCATCCAGCAATATGGCTGGCGTCTGGTCAAAGGTTTGCTGCAACTCAAAACAGCCTTGGCAAAATTCTTTAAATCCAAAAATCAGGACATCAGCCTGGCAGAATTTATCAATCGCAATGAGATTGAAGAAGTGTTCTGGCATGGTGCGGTGATGCCGGTGCTGTATACCATCTGTACCTGTAACCCGAAAACTATTGGTGAATGGCCAGCCAAACCGCTATTGATTTTCCTGCGTCAGCTAACGGATGGTGATGCCTTGTTACGTATGCAGGGCGGTACTCCGGCTTTGGTAGACAAACTGATTGAAGGCATTCACATTGAAAGTGGTGCACCAATTGTCTCAGTGAAAGAGCAGGGCGACAAAGTACTGGTAGAAAATGCAGCGGGTCTGTCGAAAACCTTCGATCGCGTCGTGGTGGCGACACCAACCAATCATATTGATGAATTCCTGGATCATGAACAGTTTGGCCGTGATATCGAGCTGTTAAAGAAATTCAAATTTGAACAGGGTGAATTGGTCATTCACCGCGATAGCAGCGTGATGCCACCAAAGCGTAAGGATTGGGCTGTACTCAGCTATATGATGGATCGCAAGTTTACCCGTCAGCAATTTACGGTTTGGCTGAATGCGGTTGAACCGAGTCTGGTGGGTAAATCACCGGTATTCCAGACCTGGCGCCCTGTGACTGAGATTGATCCGAAAAAAGTGATTTCATCAGTGACCTTGACCCGTGCGGTAGTAGATGCCAATACCATCGCTCTCAATAAGGAATTACAGCATCGTCATCTGGAAATGAACCGTAAAGTGTTCTACTGCGGTTCGTGGTCATCGGATGGTTTGCCAATTCTGGAATCTGCTGTGACTTCTGCTATGAAAATTGCCGCAATTATGGGGGCACCGTTGCCATTTGAAGGACTTAAACCTAAGATCGAGGTAGCACCCCAACTCGGTTATTGATTGATGCAATGGTTTCAGGCACTTCGTCAGCGTCTTCCTCAACATAAATATGCAATTGATGCATCGTTGCTGGGAGATCTGTCACAGTTGCCCTGGAGCAATCTGGGTTATTGGTGGGCAGGGCAGCAGAATTATGTAGCTGCCTGTCGAACTTTGGCCGACCGTTTGGCAGAAACGGTCGGTTTAAATTCAAAGGATAAATTGCTGGATCTGGGCTGTGGCCAGGGTGCCAGCCTGTTGCACTGGCAGCAACACTATCAGGTGCAATATCTGGCTGGTGTAGAACTTCAGCCTGCTTGTGTGGCGAATATTCAGCAACATTTACCTAATCTCAATGCCATCTATCCGGCTTCTTTCCTGCGTTTAAAAGACATGCATTTTTCCCAGCGCTTTGATGTGGTGCTATGTCTGGATGCTGCCTATCATAGTTCCGTTCCCGAACTTCTAGATCAGGTACGCAGTGTTTTGAACACCAATGCACGGATTGGCTTTCATCATCTGATCTTGTCGGAAAAATGGGACAGCTTGAATGCGCTGCAAAAGCGTAAATATCAGTTTCTGCTGAAATCCGCCGATGTCAATTTAAAAAACCTGATGTTGAAAAATGAGCTTTATCATTGTTTGGAAAATTTTGAATTTAAGAATATTCAGATTGAAGATCTGTCCGAAGCGGTATTTTCAGGTTTTGCTGATTATGTAAATCAGAATTTAAATTCAAAGAAATTGAAACAAAAAGGCAAAAGACTGGATCAGTTTAAAATCCAGATGACGGCAAAGCTTTGTCAGAAGTTATATCAGGATGGGATTGTAAGATATGTGCAGGTGACGGCACAGGCGATCTGAGTATTCAAGGCAAAAAACAGCTATATAAAAATACCAAGCCCAGAAACATCAAAGCCTCACTAAAAAGCGAGGCTAAGAAAATGGTGCCGGCACACGGATTCGAACTGTGGACCTACTGATTACAAGTCAGTTGCTCTACCAACTGAGCTATGCCGGCGTTGTGGAGTGCATTTTACAGATTTTTCCTAAGGGCGCAAGCCAAAAAATAACCGTTCAATCTTATAACCAATTTTTTATTGCTGATCATTGAATCATCTTCACTCAGGCATCTACATTTAAATCATGAAATTGCCCATATCAGTGATATGGGCAAGGATAAGGGGTTGATATTTAAAATCTATTATGAGTGAGTTAAAAGGGAATTATCTGCTTTTGAGTATCCGATCCAGGTCTTGTGCGCATTCCTCTAAAGTAAAGGCCATATCAAACTGCATTTGAGGTTTGAGTTCTTGAGCGAGACTTCTCCACTGTTCAATTAATTTTAGGGCTTTTTGAATCTTATGTTTGTTGACGTCTTTGGCAATGGTCGGGGTATAACCACCGCGTTTGGCATTTTTTATCTGTTTCATGTAGTTTGCGCTGTTATTCATGTCCACTCTCCGAATAGCAGTGTTTCCACTTTTTTCTAACCCAAATAAGGAAGACTCAAGCAATAACGTTTTCTATCTTTAGGTTTTTATTCTCCTTTTATCCTGTTTTGATTCCACCATAACATAGCGATGATGACAATTAAATTAAGCTATTTTTATGCCAGTTTTTGTCTCCATCATATAAATAAACTAAAAGAAGAACATAAAGTTAAGAAATTAATAAAAATGGATATATCATGGTTTTATCCAGAGAATTTATTTCAATATATCCCAACCTATATCCTTACATCTTTAAATCTATCAAAAGAAAAGGCAAGCAATACTCATCTCAAAAATAACCAGTAAAATGAATTATCCTTTTTCAATTCATCTGTCCAAGATGCTCACTTTTAAGGTTTTAGACTATAAAAAAAGCCCAATATAAAATTGGGCTAGGGCTTAAGGCTCGACTTCTAGCGGATCACCATCTTCAGGACGAAGATGACGTGTGCCATCATCCGCAGGATCTACACTTGATCCATCCTTGGTGATCGGATTGTACATTTCATCCTCTTTTTTATCGTCAGTGAACTCCTCATCTTCGAAATCCAGAGGCTCATTATCATCCTCAAAATTTAGGGGTTTTTCATCATCTTTCATAGCGATCCATCATTTTTTACCAAGATAGGATCATGCTCGAATATTCCTCAGTGTCATTCAACAGCCATCCGGCATCATTTATGTAACTTGTATAGTTATTCTTTTATTTTTAATCCATTCCCTAATAATTTCGGCAACAAAAAAGGCTTAAACCCTTTAGATTTAAACCTTTTGAGACATCATGTGGCGACATGATAATGATATTTGGCGGTGAGAGAGGGATTCGAACCCTCGATACGCTATAAACGTATACACACTTTCCAGGCGTGCTCCTTCAGCCACTCGGACACCTCACCATGGCCGTGGATGATATAGAAAAAAAGCCAGTCTGCCAAGCTTGAAACAATTGATTTGCGGAAAAACTTTGAGCGCAGTGTTATGATTCGCAAAAATGCTTGTTAAAAACGAAGACGATATATGCAAAGCACTGCACAGAAAGCAGCTCTCCCGGTAATTACGCTGGCTGCGCTTGGGGTTGTTTTTGGAGATATTGGAACCAGTCCATTGTATGCACTACGCCAATGTTTTCTGACGTCGCACCTTGCCATTAGTGAAGCTTCGGTGTTGGGCATTTTGTCCTTGATCTTCTGGTGCATCATGCTGACGGTGAGCTTTAAATACGTCACCATTATCATGCGTGCCGATAACAACGGTGAGGGCGGAATCATGTCCTTACTAGCTCTCAATTTGCGAACCACACGCATTTCTGATGACAAGAAAATTTACCTGATTGCGCTCGGCTTTATTGGGGCATCGCTGTTTTTTGGTGACGGGATCATTACCCCGGCAATTTCTGTGTTATCTGCGGTTGAAGGGCTGAGTATAGCCACACCTGTGTTTAATCAATGGTTAGAACCTCTATCGATCGGGATTATTGCGGGACTCTTTCTGGTACAACGTCATGGTACTGGAACCATGGGCAAATTTTTTGGTCCGTTGACCTTACTCTGGTTCCTGTCAATTGGTGGTTTCGGTTTGTGGAGTATTATTCAGACCCCGACAGTACTGGCTATGGTGAATCCATACTGGGCCTATCATTTTGTGGTCGATCAGCCTTTTGTAGCCTTCTTGACCATGGGCGCCGTGATTCTGACCATGACTGGTGGTGAAGCCATTTATGCCGATATGGGGCATTTTGGTCGTCTGCCGATTCGTCTGGCTTGGTTCATTATCGTATTGCCATGTTTGTTGCTCAATTATGCTGGACAAGGGGCATTATTGCTGCGCCGTCCTGAAGCACTGGAAAATCCTTTTTATATGCTGCTTCCGGAATGGGGCTTATATCCAATGATTGGTTTGGCCACAGCAGCTGCTGTGATCGCCTCACAGGCCGTCATTACCGGGGTATTCTCCATGGTGAATCAGGCCATTCAACTGCGTTATTTGCCACGCCTGAGTGTAAAGCACACATCAGCCGAAGAGCGTGGCCAGATTTATCTGCCCTTCATTAACTGGATGCTGTTTATTTCTGTAGTGATTCTGATTTTACTCTTTGAAAATAGCGCCCGCTTGGCGAGTGCTTATGGGGTCGCAGTCACCATGACTATGCTGTGTGGCACCATTTTAATTAGCATTCTGGCTTATGGTTTCTGGCGCTGGCCAATCTGGAAAGTGGTGTTATTTGCCACACCATTCCTGATGCTGGATCTGGTTTTTGTAGCCTCAACATCTTTAAAAATTGCATCAGGTGGCTGGGTGCCGATCCTGCTCGGGGCGGCATTATTTACGATTCTGATGACCTGGAAAGATGGTCGTGCACTGGTTCTGAACCGTCTGGAAAAAGATGCGCTACCGATTGACTTGTTCATTAAGAGTATCTCAATTGGGGGAGGCACCAAGTTTGTGCCGGGTGAAGCGATTTTCCTGACCGGAACTCCGACCATTGTGCCGCATGCGATGTTGCACAATATTAAGCACAACAAGGTGCTACATGAGCGCAATATTCTGGTAACAGTCATTACCCGGGATATTCCTTTTGTAGGTGATGAAGAACGGATTAAACTGGAAAAACTCAGTGAGCATTTTTATCGAGTGACAATGTATTACGGGTTTAAGGATCAGCCAAATATCCCGGAAGCATTGCAGCATGCGTATGCAGAATGGGGCTTTGAATATGACCTGATGCAGATCAGTTTCTTTATCTCCCGGGAACGGATTATGCATACGGTGGGAGAGGGAATGGCACCTTGGCGGGAAAAACTGTTTGTTTCCATGCAGCGTAATACCAGTCCGGTCAGCGACTTCTACCAGATTCCGACCAACCGGGTGGTTGAACTGGGTAGCCAGATCGAGATGTAAAAATAAAAAAACCAGAGCTAGGCTCTGGTTTTTTTAGGGGAGAGAATTTAGAAAGCTTTATAACAAATTATTGTTCTGTTGCTTCTGTCTCAACCGGCATTTCAGGGGCGGCGTTTAAAGGTGCATCTACCGCAGGATCAGCTTCAGCTTCTACTGCAATTTCAGTTTGCTCAGTCATCGCAGCCGCTTCAGGTGCAGCAGCTTGCTGTTCTTCAAGAGCTGGTTGCTCTACAGCTTCACCCATAGTCATTTCCTGTTCTGTAGCAGGGGCTGCTGGTTCAGACTCAAGATTGGCTGGAGCTGGATTGGTATCCGGCATTTCTGGTTGTGCAACAGGTGCATCAGGCATGCCTGGTGTTGGCATTGGCTGATTTGGCATTGATTGTTGTGGCTGCTGGCCTGGCTGAGCAGGTGCAGACATTGGCTGGTTTACCAGACGGATCTGTCCAGAGTTCACCAGGCTTTCCAGTGAGGCTTGCTGACCATTTACAGTGGTACTAATTTTAGCTTTAGATAAGCTTTCAAGTGTTTCACCCGCTTGTACAGGAGGCTCAGCGAATGCGCCGGCACTGATCACACTTGTAAATATTCCGAGACCTAATAACTTAGATAGTTTGGAATTCATAAATTAACTCCATTGCTAATAATTGTACGTAATTTGAGTAGTCAAATAGCTTTGCACACTCAAGACGAGGTCACAATCAAAGCTACTTAAAGGTTAAAAAACCGCGCTGAAAGCTCACTAAAAAAACGACACTTTGTTACAAGATTTAAGAATATAGGGGTGGATTGTGTAATTATTAGGCAAATAAAGAGGGTAAGATATACTTCATATACATGGCTTGTTAAGCTCGCAAAACCCCCGATTTTGATCTTAAAAGCACGTGTAGCATGGCAAAGAAGCAGCGTAAGTCGAAGAATTCAGTTTTTCAATTTTTTAATGAAAATAGCGTGAAAGTGATCCTGGCAATGGTCGCTTCCGGGAGTTTTGCGATTGCGTTTGGCCAGGAGAAAATCAGTCAGTGGATTTCTTTGCCTTCTACATCGAATTCGAGCTGTCTGGAACAGTTTTACCGGGACATCCCGCCTTACTTAATGAAAGACAGCCTGAAAAAAGACAGTTATTCACTGTGTTTTAATGGCTTTAATGTGGGTTATTCTGGGGTATCCAAAACGCCACTTTGGGTGGCGGAGGCCTTAACACCGAAGCGTCTGAGCCAGAAAATTCCACGTGAAGACAACTTCCATGAAGAAACACGACTAAATGCTGCTCATCGTGCGACTTTGGCTGACTACCGTGGTTCAGGCTATGACCGTGGCCATATGGCGCCAAATGCAGATATGCAAAATAAAGCTTCACAGTCTGACAGTTTCTCGCTGGCCAATATGGTCCCGCAGGCACCAAAGAACAATCAGCAGGTTTGGCGTGAGCTGGAAGAAGCAACCCGTGCCATTGTGACCAAGCAGAAGCAGGACGTATATGTAGTGACCGGGCCGGTCTTTGCTGCCAAAAAGCTGAAAACTATTGGCAAGGGTGTAATTGTACCAACTGCCGTGTATAAAGCGATCTACATGCCGAAAACTGGTGCCATTGGTGCCTACTATGCACCTAATGATAATTCGCTCAAGGTTCGCATTGTCAGTGTCTGCTATCTGGAAGAGCAGCTCGGCATTAACCTGTTTCCTCAGTTAACTGAAGAACAGAAACGCAATACCTATCATCTGCCGTTGACTGCAAATGCTGTGAAGGCCAACCAGAAAATTGCCTATTCGAATTGGGATGCAGAAAGCCAGTGTGCTGAAGATGTGCCGAAAGAAGATCTAGAAAAACTGCAGCGTGAGTTCAAACCGTTAGCCTCAAGTTCAGCCAGTACAAGCAATACCAGCTCATCAGTTAATAAGAACGGGATCGATCATGATACTCAGGATACGATTGTTAAACAGCTGATTGAGGCCTTGTTGCAATACATCCTGCAGCTGCTGAAATAGTGAAAAGGAGCTTGCTGTAAAAAGCAGGCTTCAGGTAGCATGCTGAAGACAGGTGAGTAAAAATAATAAAACAGAGTAGAAATTAATGTTTAAAGCATTTGAAAATGGAACCGAATCGCATGCGATTCATGATCTGACAGTTGAGAATGATCTGGACTGTGTCAGTCTGTATGGCAATCTGCAAATTACCAAAGACCAGGCTGGTCTCAAGGCAGCCAAAGTCTTGCAGGCACTGTTAAATGATATTGTGCAGCAACTCGAAGAAACACCGGATCTGCCAGAAAAAATTGAACGCAATGATGCAGATGAAATTGAAAATCCATTTTTATAGAAATTTCTTAATCACTATTCTGGCTAGAAAAAAGCTTCTTTAATGAGGAGCTTTTTTATTTTATTCAAATTTTTAAATCTGATGTGGGACATTAATCTCTGCAGTAGCAGGATAGTCCAGAAATTTTTCCTGCACCTGGGTTTCCAGGTATTCTGAGCGCCATTGTTGTGGGGTCTGAGCCGTCCACTGCTTGAAGGCACGCTGAAATGCGCTCTGCTCAGAATAGCCAAGCAGCATGCTGATTTCCTGCAGACTCAGATGAGGGTCTTTCAGATATTGCATGGCCATCATGCAGCGGATTTCCTGCATACGCTGCTGATAGGTCTGACCCTGTTTTTGCAGGTAACGTTGTAGCTGACGTACAGAAAAATTCATCTGTTTGGCGATATGTTCAATCTGGAACATATTTTTCTGCAGACCCACCAGAATCGCCTGTTGCAAGCGCTGATCAATCTGGGTGGAGTTCGGAAGTTTTTCCAGCACCGCTTCTGCCTGTTGCATCAGTAATTTCTGTAAGGTCTGATCGCCTTTCTTTAAAGGCGTAGACATTTCACTCACAGGAATCAGTACCTGGTTTCTGGCCTGACCAAAACGGACCTTGCAGCGGAAATACTGTTCATAGACCGCAATATTTTTATTGACCGGATGCTGAAAATGGACTTCATGCAGATGCAGTTGATGCTGGTCCAGAATGCTTGAGCGAATAAATTCAGTCATGAGTGCGATGGCAATCTCGTCTGTGAGTTGCGTACTCACTTTAAACGGAATTTCGCTCCAGGAAATGGACAGGTAATCTCTATCCAGACTGACCTGTAAAGGACTACCATCATAGATCAGGCGATGATAGTCATGATAACGCATAAAGGCTTCGCCCAGCGTTTCACTGGATAATGCCAGATAGCCAATAATACCCAGATGCTTGGCCTGCACCAGTTGCGCGATTTCCAGGCCGAGTGCTGGCCGCTGCAACTCCTGGTCCAACTGGCTGAGCAGATCACGCCAGAGAATATAATCAAAACGCTCCAGGTTCTGGATCGCAAACAATTTCTTGGGAATGTCCAGTTGTTTGAGCTGGTAATAGTCCAAAAGCAAATGTCCTAAACCACCATATACCGAACCGACATAATCTTGGGGAACGTGCATTTTTTAATTCTTTTGTTCTGTCGTTTTTTGTCAATGATATTGAAATTATCGGTCAATATCTAGCCCTTTGTTTGACCTATAGTGTAAACAAACAGGGAGGAAAAGATCATGTGGAAAGGCTTTCTAGCAGGACTGGTCGTAGCCAATGGCTTTGAATGGTTTGCGCATAAATATGTGCTGCATGGTACGCATCGAGCAGGGCAGACGCGTTATAGCCCAGTGCCGGACAGCATGCGTTCACATTGGGAACATCATCGTGAAGTTCGCAAGACCAGATTTTCTGATTATGCCTATGTGGAAGGTTTGAAAAACTGGCGAATCCGCAATGAAATCGGTTCACTGGCCGTCGCAGCAAGCGTATTCGGGCTGGCTTTTTATCCCTTGTCCAAAGGTATGTTTTTGGCCACGCTGTATAGTGCAGGCAATTATTTCTATATGCATCGGCGAGCACATCTGGAGCCAGAATGGGCCAGAAAAAAAATTCCTTGGCATTATGATCACCATATGAATAGTAACCAAGACGCCAACTGGTGTGTAACCAAGCCCTGGTTTGATTATTTGATGGGAACCCGGGTGATTTCCTCAGCAGATTTACAGGAAAAAAATCCCCTTGGTATTGTCTTGCCGGAACAGATCTCTATGCGCTTAACCCACTTAACCCAGCGTTATTTCCCGGCTAAATGGGCTAAAGATCGTGATTAAATAACTTAAATTTCGAGTAATCTGCCACATAAAATGTTAACCATTTCTCACTTTGGTTAACCCTGTCGTGATTTGTCAATAAATTCTGCATATATTGTCAATATTGCGCTCAGGATTTCACCTATATTTGCGTCTGTTGATGATTGAAAGTCTTATCAACCTGCATACAGATTGAGTTATATTGTAAATGTCAAAGATACCAAGTGCTGTAGTTCTTCTTGGTTTTTATAGGGAGTCGCAAGACTCCTTTTTTTTGTCCAGAATTTAAATGATTTCTAAGAATAATGCATAAAAAAAGAGCGTGATATTCACGCTCTTTTTCATTTGAAGGCTGTCGTTTAAAGACGCATTTCAATACCTTGAGCAGCTAGATAAGCCTTGGCCTCAGGAATGGTATGCTGGCCAAAGTGGAAAATAGAGGCGGCAAGTACTGCATCGGCACCACCATGGATAATCCCGTCAGCCAGATGCTGCAAGTTGCCTACGCCACCAGAGGCAATCGTTGGTACAGTGACGCGGTCATTAATGGCACGCATGAGTGGAATGTCATAACCTGCTTTGGTGCCATCGGCATCCATAGAGGTAATTAACAGTTCGCCTGCGCCGTAGCTGGCCATTTTTTCTGCCCATTCCAGGGCATCAATGCCGGTCGGTTTGCGTCCACCGTGGGTAAAGATTTCCCATTTATTCTCGCCAGTTTTTTTGGCATCAATCGCTACCACGATACATTGCGCGCCAAAACGCTGTGAGGCTTCCTGTACAAACTCAGGGTTGAAGACGGCTGCCGAGTTGATGCTGACTTTGTCTGCACCTGCATTTAATAGTAGACGAATATCTTCGACTTTACGCACGCCACCGCCTACGGTAAGCGGTACGAATACAGATTCAGCCATACGCTCAACGGTACGGTAAGTGGTGTCGCGTCCATGATGTGTAGCGGTAATATCAAGGAAAGTAATTTCATCGGCACCTTGTTCATTATAACGGCGTGCCACTTCTACCGGGTCACCCGCATCACGAATATCAAGGAACTGAACACCCTTGACTACGCGACCGTTGTCGACGTCCAGACAAGGAATAATACGTTTAGCTAGCATAAATTTTTCCAATTATTACAGCCGATTATGAAACTCATCCACGCAAGCGCTACACCTTGGTAGATGGAAACGGTATTCTAGCAAAAATATGTAAGTTTTTTCGCAGGTTTTCTATGTCGGTTTATACCACTTTGACTTTAAAGGAAGTTCAGGATTTCGCAGCACCTTATGGACTTGAGGTGATTGATCTGATTCCCATTCAAGGAGGTATCCAGAATACGAACTATTTTCTGGTCTGCGAAAACCAGCAATATGTGCTGACCGTTTTTGAAGATATGGATGAACAGGCCGCTGGAGAACTGGTGCCGGTCTTGCAGCATCTGGGTCAGGCAGGTCTGGCCGTACCGGTGCCTTTATCCCATTCAGGCAAAGCCATTCATACGCTAAAAAATAAGCCGGCACAAATTGCACCACGCATGATGGGCGAGCATCCGATGCCATCTACCGTTGCGCAGGCGGAAGCGATTGCCATTGCTCAGGCCAAAATGCATGTCGCACTGAAAGATTTTAAACTTGAGCGCGCCTTTGTCCGTGACCATGCCTACTGGTATAACGTAGCACAGGAAATTAAACCGAGCCTGAACGCAGCAGATAAAGTCTTACTGGGAAAACTTCTGGGCCTGTATGAAGCTTTAACCGCAGTATATCCAGATCGTCCACGTGGCTTTATCCATTCAGATCTGTTCCGTGACAATACCCTGTTTGAGGGTGATCAGCTGAAAGGTATTCTGGACTTTTACGAGCTGAATAAAGATGAATTCCTGTTTGATATTGCAATTACTTTAAATGACTTCTGTACCAATTATCCGGAAGTTACTTTAAATGAAGAAAAGGCCAATGCCTTTTTAAAAGCCTATGAAACTGTGCGTCCATTGACTGAGGATGAAAAATCATGTCTGGAGCTTTACCTGGCAATGGCTGCGGGCCGTTTCTGGATGATGCGTTTACAGGTGGCACAGAAAAATGCGGCTGAAGGCCGCACCGGTGAAGATATTCTGCAAAAAAATCCGGAAGAGATGCGTAACATGCTGATTGAACGTTTAAAATTTGTGACAGCTTAAATTAAAAATAAACAGGAACAGGCAAAATGCGCGATCAGGGACGTTTGGTAGAATGGTTTGATGACAAAGGCTATGGCTTTATTCAGCCCAATGATCCGGCCAAAGATCGCGTGTTTTTGCATATCAAAGATTTTGCCCGTCCCGGTCCACGGCCAATTGTTGGTTGTGCGCTAGATTATCTGGTGATTCTAGATGAGCAGGGACGTTATCGTGCCCAGCAGGTTATGTACCTGAAAGCATCACAAACCAAAACGGCAAAAACAAAAACTAAAACATCAGGCCGAAGCCAGCCAGAAAAACTACAGCCGATGCAGGTTGCTTCTGTGGCCTATATTTTGGTACTGGCGGGACTCAGTTTAGCCGGATTGTTGAGTGGAATGATCCTGTTACTGGTGAGCCTGATGAATGTCCTCAGTTACTGGCTATATGCCCAGGATAAGGAAGCGGCACAACTGGGCAATCGCCGTATTCCAGAAAATACCCTGCATCTGGTGGCATTTCTAGGAGGGTGGCCGGCCGCCTGGCTGGCACAGCAAAAATTACGTCATAAAACACAAAAACAACCCTTCCGGCAAATTTATTTTTGTACTATAGCTTTTAACATCATTTTGATTATATGGCTGATTTCTCCCTTTAACAGCCTGAATATCTAGAAACAACCACAGGAGCGTAGATGAACTATTCAATTGATAAAGACTCAAATCGCACGCTAACCCTGATTCTTTATATCTTATATATCGTGGCCATTTTTAGTGGTGGCTTGCTGGCAGTGATTGCACTGATTATTAACTATGTGAAGCGCTCGGATGTACGAGGCTCGATTTTTGAAAGCCACTTTACCTGGCAAATCCGCAGTTTCTGGTGGTATCTATTCTGGAATATTGTAGCCTTTGTGCCGTTCCTATTCCTGTTCTTTACCCATGAAGATCCGGACCTGTTTGCAGGGGTTGCTTTTGGTGCATCCACTTTCTGTCTGGTTGTGGTCTTTGTTTCCTGGATCTGGATTGTCTATCGCGCGATTCGCGGCATTATGCGTCTGAATGACAATCGACCGATGTATACCAAATAAGATTAGCTATATTTCTCTAGATAAAAAACTCCCCCTTTTCTAAGAGGGGGAGCTCATAAGCTTAGGAAAGATCTTCCTTCAACTCTTCTATTTTTTCTTTTCTAAAAAACTTTGGCTTCCATTCGCTGGCAATCACCCCAAGTACCACCATCAATCCGCCTAGAAGTGCCAGCGCAGGCAAACGTTCTCCCGCCATACGTCCAAATAAACTTGCCCAGATCGGTTCACCGGCATAAATAATTGCAGCTTGGGAAGGATCTACCATTTCCTGTGCCCAGTTCATCACTAGCTGAATACAGGCACTGGCAATACCGAGACCGACCAAAATACCTGCCAGATGCCAATGGAAGTCAGGTAACTGTGATTCACCCAGCATCGGTGCCATCAGAAAACAAAATAACGAGGCAAAAATGAGTTGTAGCACGGTGACACGCCGAGTATTCACCTTCGGAGCAAAATGACTGATAAAAATAATCTCAAGCGCAATGGCAATCGAGCCGAGCAAAGTCAAAGCCTGACCAAAATTCAGCTGAATGGCACCAAAGCCATTACCGGTTAAAAAGACCAAGCCAAGAAAGGCAAACAGGGCACCGACCCAGGTCATAAAATGTGGTTTCTTACGAAATAGCAGCCACAGCATTAGAGGCACTAAGGGAACATATAGCGCAGTCAAAAAGGCCGATTCACTGCTACTAATCGTTTGCAAGCCCACCGTTTGTGTTCCATAACCGATCGCAATCACAGCCCCAATGATGGCACCCGCTGCCACTTCTTTAAGCGTCATGCCTTTCAAGTGCTTCAGCGACAGCAGAGTTACGGCAATTGCCGCTGCTGCAAAACGTAATCCGACAAAGATCACCGGACTACTAAAATTCAGACCATATTGTACGGTGATAAAACTGCCGCCCCAGATAATCGTAATCAGGATCAGAGCAAGTTGAGGAACTTTCGTCCTCCAGGTAGAGGATGTTTGGGAAACAGATGTCGACATGGGAGAGAGGATCAAAAAATTGAACAATAAAAAAAGAGGTCCACAGACCTCTTTTTCAGCAGACGCTATTATAGCGCTTCTTGTTCATCCAGCAATAATTGTGCTTCACGTAGATTTAAAGTGCCTTCATAGATCGCACGACCGGTAATCGCACCTAAAATGCCAGGCTGATCTTTCAGGTTACGCACGTCATCCATATTGGTTACACCACCTGAAGCAATTACAGGCAGACCTGAATATTGTGCCAGATGTACAGTTTGCTCAATGTTGACACCCTGCATCATGCCATCACGGGCAATATCGGTATAAACAATACTAGACACGCCTGCATCCGCAAAACGTTTTGCCAGATCAGTCGCTTTTACATCAGTCACATTCGCCCAGCCATCAGTTGCTACCATGCCGTTCATGGCATCGATACCCACAATAATGTGGCCTGCAAATTTTTTGCATGCTTCTTCTACAAATTCAGGATTTTGCACTGCTTTTGTACCAATAATCACAAAAGATACGCCTGCTTCCAGATAATGCTCAATGGTTTCCAGCGAGCGGATCCCGCCACCAATCTGGATAGGCAATTCTGGCTGTGATTTGGCAATGGCTTCTACCACTGGCTTATGAATCGGTGTACCTGCGAAAGCACCATTTAAATCTACTAAATGCAAGCGGCGAGCGCCTTCATTTACCCAATGCTGTGCTGTTGCCACTGGATCGTCAGAAAATACGGTATCGTCTTCCATACGACCTTGTTTTAAACGGACACATTTGCCATCTTTCAGGTCAATTGCAGGGATGATCAGCATGCTTTCGCTCCTTGCTCAATCTTTAGAATGAATTTCAGTGAGTTCATCTTAGCAAATAAAGTCGAAATTTCTAACTCTTAAACGGTATGAAAAAAGAAAACCTGTCTGAAGATATGCTGGAGTGACAGGATTTTATTCTTCAATTTTTTTATTCTTTGCAATACTCCTGATGGAGTCTGATATCAAAATGATATTTCATTAGAAAACTTATCTTTTGTTCGTTCAAATTTTTGAATGCGGGCGAATTTTCAATTTTAGTGAAGTATTGGGAACTTCCTTGGGGCCCAAGCCACGGTGCAGCAATTCTTCAAAAACCAGTAAAGGTGCATAGGCATCTGCAGCCGCATATTCAATCTGTGCCTGACTGAGATGTTTTTTTGCCCAGTTCGATGTCGTGACCCGTTTCGATTTAGGAAAATTCACCTGAAATAGCAAAGCCATCGCATTTTTTAATCCAAGAGGATTTTTAATGCCGAACGCACCAAAGCACTTTGACAGTTCAATGACACTGTTCAGCTCAATGCCTCTTTTACGGAAGAGATGCGCATCATTTTTCAGGCCAAAACCAACTTTAATCTGGTCTCGATTGGCAAAAATCGGTTTCAGAAAATCCCAAATGGCAGCATTCATTTGAAACAGGTAGGCCTTTTCCAGAGTGGCCAGCTGAATCAGATGCGGACCAGTGGACACTTCACCGACCTTGAAGGTCGGTTTAGACTCAGTGTCCAGACCAAAGACTGCGATCTGCTCAAGTTCTTCGCGTAGAGCTTCACATTGCTGAATGCTGTTAATCACCACAATATTTTCAGGCGCGATATTTTGAAAAGGTGGAAAATTTGCTATTGCCTCTTTACTCGGCAGAATATCGTTAAGCTGGGTATCCATGATTAAAGCATCTTCCATTGATGAATATTCGGGTTGAATAGAGCATACCTTAGAGAAGGAAGCTTGGATGTGAATTATTTTTCAAAAATAAAATTTTAAACTGTAGCCCATAAAAAAAGCCCGCATGATGCGAGCTTTTTGAATGTATTGGATTAGATATTCCAATCCACAAAGTTTTTCAGCAGTTGCAGTCCTGCAGTATGACTCTTTTCAGGATGGAACTGGGTCGCAAACAGGTTGTCTTTATGCAGGGCAGTACAGAAATCAATACCGTAGTTACAGGTCGCTGCCACGATGCTTGGATCTTGTGGTTCCACATAGTAACTGTGCACGAAATAGAAACGTGCATCCTGAGCAATGTCTTTCCACATTGGATGGCTTGGATCGGCCTGATGTACCTGGTTCCAGCCCATATGCGGCACTTTTAAACCTGCCATTTCCGGGAAGTGTTTCACTTCACCTGCAAAAATGCCCAGTGCATCCGCACCGCCATTTTCTTCAGAGCGTTGCATCAGGGCCTGCATACCGACACAGATGGCCAATACCGGTTTGTTAAACACGGCATTACGTACCACTTCATCAATTCCGGCTTCATGCATGCCTTGCATGCAGTCACGCATTGCACCCACACCCGGAAAAACGATTTTGTCGGCTTGGGCAATCAGTTTTGGATCATTAGTCACATCTACCGTTGCACCGACGTGTTCAAGTGCTTTGGCTGCTGAGTGTAGGTTTCCCATGCCATAGTCAAGAAGGGCAATACGGGTCATTACAAGGTACCTTTGGTTGAAGCAACAGTATTCGCAGCACGTGGATCAACTTCACATGCCATACGCAGTGCACGGGCAAATGCCTTAAATACACTTTCGATCTGGTGGTGACTGTTTTTACCTTTCAGGTTGTCAATGTGTACAGTCATCAGCGAGTGGTTGACAAAGCCCTGGAAAAACTCAGAAAACAGGTCTACATCAAAACGGCCAATCATGGCACGGGTAAATGGAATGTCCATAAACAGACCCGGACGGCCAGACAGATCCACCACGACACGGCTTAAAGATTCATCAAGCGGCGCATAGAAGTGTCCATAACGACGTAGGCCTTTTTTATCACCCAAAGCCTGAGCGAACGCTTGACCTAAGGTAATACCACAGTCTTCTACGGTATGATGGTCATCAATTTCCAGATCTCCGTCACAATGAATATCAATATCGAACAGACCATGTCGCTTGATTTGATCAATCATATGATCTAAAAATGGAATACCAGTGTTTAAAGTGCCTTGACCAGTACCATCGAGGTTCAAACGAACTCGAATTTTGGTTTCGTTGGTATTTCTTACCACTTCACTGATACGATCTGTCATAGACACGTTCCTCAAATACGTCAAAATGATTGATGTAGAAAATATTTTCGCCGTGACGACGTCACCGCATATTAGATTGCTCAGGAGGGTTTATCAATGCCTATTACCGTACATGCTTATACTTCTCTAGAAAACGACGAAGTGCGCAGCCAGCTTGAGCGACTGTATGACACTAGCCCTGAATTTAGTGATGGGGCAGATGCCATTGAACATCTAGAGCAAAACCTTGCACAGTATACCTTACTTTATACCGCAGAATTTAACACCAAAATCATCGGCGCCATCTGGTGCACGGGACAAGGCGAAAGCCGGACCCTGGAAAATATTGTGGTGCATCCGGCCAACCGTGGACGCGGGGTTGCAGAAAGGCTGGTGAGTGAGGCATGCCGCATGGAAGAGGAAAAAGGAGTAAAAGCATTCGTACCGGGATGCGGAGCCATTCACCGTTGTCTGGCAAATCTTGAAAAAATTTAGATACAGATAAATTCCAAGCAGCCTTCGGGCTGCTTTTTTTGTAAATACCGGATTCAATTTGTTTTATTAGTCAGGTATTTGCTGAGAATAGTGAAAATATTGCTGTATAAGCATGTAAATCGATGGAAAAGTAAACATTTGATGATTTTTATACGTTATGTACTTGACGATTAAGAGCTGAAACTGTTTAATACGCGACATCGGCGTGATAGCTCAGTTGGTAGAGCAACGGATTGAAAATCCGTGTGTCCCCAGTTCGATCCTGGGTCTCGCCACCATATTCAAAACGATTTTAAAGTTTTCAATCCCTGATCCCATCAGGGATTTTTTTTAGGCCAAAATTCAGACACTCAATCTTTTTTTTCATAATTTCGATTGACTAATGTGTCTAGATACGGCTTAATACACCGCATCGGCGTGATAGCTCAGTTGGTAGAGCAACGGATTGAAAATCCGTGTGTCCCCAGTTCGATCCTGGGTCTCGCCACCATATTCGAAAAAACCTCAAACATTGTTTGAGGTTTTTTTTCGCCTGTGATTTTTGATTCAGCCTAAGAATTAACTTGTTTTGCCATTCATCTGAGCAAGAATGAGTTCTCTAAATAATCAAGGTAATCTAATAGATAATTAAATTAAATACAGACTTTAGCAACCGATGAAGGCATTCAGGTTGTGAAATTTGAAGTAGGGGAAAGCCCATGAATAGTCTAAAAACATCTTTATTTGGGGCTCTGTTAGGTACATTGAGCATAGCAGTGCATGCGGAAGAACAGAAAACGGTGCTTACCTTGCCTACGATGACCATTATGGCTGAACCTGAAATGAGTAATGAGACTGGCTATGTTCCATTTATTGAGAATGAAGCCAATCGTCTTGCCTTACAGCATCAGGTAATCCGGGGAACCAAAGATGCAGAAAATTTTATGGTCAATCCAAATGTGCTGGCAAACCTCGATATTAAGCCGACCCAAGCTCCAGATTTGAGTTTACTGTCACCTGCACTGCAACAGTATGTGATGACCATTGCCCAGGGCTTACAATCTGGTGATCCAACCCAAGGGCTGTATACACTGCTGGAGAATGTCGGGATCGATCGTAGCAGCAGCTTGCAACCAGGACGCGGTCTTCAACTACAGATTAATCTGAACAAGGTGAATCTGGGCTTATTAGAAAACTCTCTGTACACGACAAAAATAGATAACTCATTGAAATAATGTCACAATAATTGTTTTCTAACGACGAATACTATGACACATCTCAATGAGTTATATCTTATCTTAAACAAATCTCTAAAATGGAACAA
>NZ_VOZV01000035.1:0-29287 GCF_013419565.1 Acinetobacter sp. YH12072
CTAGAAAGTCAACCAGTAATGAAAATTATTTTTAAACTTTCTTTCTAAAACCTAACTCAACCATTTCATGCTAAGTTACTGTTTTATCAGAAGTTTTAATCTTCATCACCGCCGATGGATGTGCATTCTACAGTATTTCAGGGGGCTTGCAACCCCATTTTTTAAACTTTACAAACGCATGTTTATTTTATAATCCATAAAATTCATAAGTTGCTGTTTTATTTATAAAAATTATTTTAATAAAAGTTTGAGTTATTATTTAATGCAAAACAAAACAATATTAACTTACTGATAAACATGAATTTAAATTACTACCATAAACAAAAAGCAGGAAAAAACTCCTGCTTTTTGTTTGTTTTCAGTTCAAATTAGAATTTCATACTGATTCTTGCCCAGTAATTCCGTCCGATATTATTAAATT
Organism: Acinetobacter sp. YH12072; assembly: GCF_013419565.1. Lineage (NCBI taxonomy): Bacteria > Pseudomonadati > Pseudomonadota > Gammaproteobacteria > Moraxellales > Moraxellaceae > Acinetobacter > Acinetobacter sp. YH12072. The sequence goes on from NZ_VOZV01000035.1 coordinate 422, forward strand.
GCTCATTGGCAGCAAATCCAAAACCGGAACTGCCCATCTTGTTCAAATGCTCGGCATAGGTACGGTCCAGTACGTTATCGACACCCACAGAAAGATCCATGTTGTCATTTACATGATATGTACCATTTAAAGAGAGAGTACCAAAACCAGCACTTTGCTTAAGATCATAGCCGACAATATTGCCTTCACGCTCACTAATTCGGTTCTGACCATCGACCAGGCGCCAGTAGGCACCCAAAGTATAGTTATCCTGGATATAACGTAAATTTACCCGAGCTTCCAAAGGTGAAATCTGTGGCAACGGCGTATTGTCACTGGTATTTTCACCCCAGGCATACATCGCACTCAGATCAGCCTGAATCGCATCAGTAAACTGATATCCGATTCCGACTTCTGCACCTGCCACTGTTGCATCTACATTTCGGCTATGTGCTTCTAACATTCCCATATTACCTGTTGGCAAGTAAGTCGTGAGGATGTAATCATTGATCACACCTGCATATGCCGATGCCCATGAACTGAAATTACCATGTTCATGCTGGTAGCCAATATCCAGCTGTAAAGTTTTTTCAGTATCAATGTTCTTAAAGGTATTTGGATGACCATTGCCTGATTTTGGACTGAACAGCTCCCAGTAATCCGGCATACGTTCGACATAGCCAATACCCATATAAGTCTTGCCATCATCATGGTCTGGATGCTGATTCTCAAAACGCAAAAAAGCGCTTGGTAAAGTTTTTTTACGCTCCTGGTTTGACTCCACTGCTTCTACTTTGACCTGATCCAGACGCAGGCCACTCACCAACTTATGATTATCACTGACCTCATAACTGAGCTCACCGAAACCACCGATCGACTGGAACTCCATATCTTTAATACGTGGCTTATTCTGATACGCTGTCATCAGATTTCCGTTACGTTTGCTATGCTGATTATTCTGGCTGTCGATACCTGTAATCAGCTGTAATTTATCCCATTCACTGGTCACGGCCATACGCGCATTCAATGTCTTACGCGCTACATTGGTGGCCATAGGCATACTCATCATACCGCCAGGCTTGAACTCGCGCAGACTATAGTTATCCATGACATGGTCATTAAAATTGTAGTTTACCTGTGCTTCAATTTTCTTGATCACATCGCTGACATTTCTCTTTTCAACACGCAAACCCAGACTTTCACGGGCAAACTTGGAGCCATCCATTGCACGGCCGGCATACACAGCTTCACCATCCGCCTTGCCCCCGGTCAACTCTACCCAGGTATCGCTATCCGGTGTCCAGCCTAATGCAATGTCGGCATTCCAGCGCTCCCAATCGGAAGGAACAGTCGTGCCATTACCATCTTTATAACTGTCTGAAACAGAGCGGCTGGTATTCAGGCGGATATATTTCTTTTCATCACCAGCAGCTGCTTCAATATTCTGGTCCAGACGGCCAAAAGATCCCATTAGTACACTGGCCTGACCGCGATAATGTTGATCTTCCCCAAACTGTTCAGGTGTACGTTCAAAAATGACGGTTGCTGCCGAACCGGTATTGGCATATTGAACCGTTTGCGGGCCTTTAATCACTGAAATACGATCATAACTTTCTGGAGAAATATATGAAGTGGGCGAATCCATCCGGCTTGGGCAGGCACCGAGGTTTTCAGTGCCATCAGTCAGGATTTTAATGCGTGAACCGAACATACCACGAAAGGTCACATCGCCATTGGTACCTGCTCCGCTATTGACCGAACTAAAACCTACAATACTTTGCAGATAATCTGCGCCATCAGTTGCTGGCACTGGCTGAATCGGCTGTTTTGGATCAGCACGAACAATCAGACCATTGGCATCATTACCGGCAGTTGAAGTCACCACAATCGGTGCCATGGTTTGTACTGGCATGGCTTCATTTGCCAACACCATCGAAGAATAACAAGCAACACAAATCGCAGCCGCAAGGGGCTGTAAAGAAAATTTAGGCTGAGCCATTTTCTATCTCACTGAATACATAAATTGAACACGGCCTAAGTCAGTAAAGACCCAGGCAAAACAACGTGGATTTATGCAAACAGTGGCGGTGCCCGTCCCTGCGGGATTAAAAAGAGTCGTTGAAGGATAAACCAGACATGCTTAAAGGCTTGTTCAAAAGCCAATAGTCTGACCTGAATTCGATCCAGGACTTCTTTCACTTCAAGCTCAGGCGGCAAAACCAGGTTGCCATAGACAGTACAGTACTGACACTGATGACTGGCATCGTGTTCATGCGCCATGGAGTCTGAGGAAATAGGATGCTGATCAAGGTGATGATGGGCAGAATGTTCAGAATGAACATGAGAAGAAACTAAAAGGGCGCGCGTGATGGTTTCACAGACCGGAGCAACCTGATATTGCTTCGGCAGCAAAGGCTGTAAGAACACAGCAATCTGTAGAAATACCGCCACAAAGGAAAGTAGCAGACCTCCCCGCAGGACCATAGGCAAACCCTTGAATTTGTCTGGGCTAAGTATAACAAAGCCCAATCGAAATTGGGCTTGTTGAAGCATAAAAATTGCTTGGGAAAAGAGTCCTAGCGTTTAACTGCAACTTTTTCTTTATTGCGCTGGCGAACCAGTTTTTCTACTTTTTCACGGGCACGCTGACGTTTCAATGGCGACAGATAATCCACAAAAAGTTTACCATTTAAGTGATCCATTTCATGTTGGATGCACACAGCGAGAAGTCCATCAGCCTCTTGTTCAAAGGGTTGACCATCCAGACCAATTGCCTCGATTTTTACGCGTGACGGACGCTCAACTTTATCGTATATTTGAGGAACTGATAGACAGCCCTCTTCATAAGGCTGTGTTTCTTCAGTCAATGGTGTGATTTTGGGGTTAATGAACACCATGGGTTGATCTTTGTTTTCAGACAGGTCCATCACAATCAGCTGAATATGACGATCAACTTGGGTCGCGGCGAGTCCGATGCCTGGCGCTTCATACATGGTTTCAAACATATCTGCAGCGAGCTGACGAATTTCATCAGTAACTTCTTCGACTGGTTGTGCAATGGTACGAAGACGGGGATCCGGGAAACTTAAAATAGGTAATAAGGCCATACTGCGTCCTCAATTATGCCATTGATCAAAAAACCAAATGAAGGGAATGCTTCATCAAAAAAATGTGTGTAAGATCGTTATTATAACGCAACTACGCACATAATTTTAGGAATTATGATAATGAAAAAGGTTTTGAAGGGCATGCCATTTTTTAGTGCCTTGGGGTTAAAAAATCAAATGCTCGCACTGGCAGTTTGTGTCGGAGTGAGTATGGGGACAATGTATTCAGCCGAGGCAGCTCCTGCCCGTAACGTCAATCCACCTGCTTTAAAAGCCAGTGCACCCAATGTCTACGTGGTCAAAAAAGGCGATACATTGTGGGATATTTCAAAACGTTTCTTAAAAAATCCGGTGCGTTGGCCAGAAATCTGGGCCAGTAACAAGCACGTGAAAAATCCACATTGGATTTTCCCGGGTGACCGCCTGTTGATGTGTGACTATCAGGGCCGTCCAATTATTGGTAAAGACGAAGGTGATGGCTGTGAAGGTATCATCAGTCGTTATATCGGTAGTACTTCATTACAACCACAGGTTCGCGTTGAATCTTTAAATAATACGATTCCAGTGATTCCACTGGCGCATATCCAGCAATGGCTGGAACGCTATACCATTGTGGCAGCAGATTCAGTTCAGGGTACGCCTTACATTCTCGGCACTGCAGACCAGCGCGTATTGGCAGGTAAAGGCCAGAAGGTCTATGCACGCGGGAATGGTCTGGTGGTTGGCCAGCGTTATGCGGTATATCGTGAAGCAGACCCTTATGTCTTTACCGATGCCAATGGCAAGAAATACACGGCTGCTCTAGAGTTGCAACAGGTTGCTTCCGGAATCGCAGTACGTGGCGAAGGTGATGTCACCACGCTGGAATTGACAGATAGCTATAATGCCGAAGTGCGTCGCGGTGACCGTGTATTGCCTGAATACGATCCGATGTTACCTACCCTGTTCTATCCAGTGAATGCAGAAAATACGGTTGCTGGTGGTCAGATTGTGCGTGTACTGGGTTCAATTGGTACTGCTGCGCGTCATAGTGTCGTAACGATTGACCGTGGTACAGCACATGGGGTTCAGACTGGTCATGTCTTCAGCGTAAACCAGAAAGGTGAAGTGGTGACTGATCCGAAAACCAAAGAGCGCGTACAGCTTCCAGGTGAGCGCATTGGCAATCTGATGGTCTTTAAAACTTTTGACCAACTGAGCTATGCTTATGTGCTGGAAAGTGAGTTACCTATCAAGGTGGGTGCCAATATTCAAGCGCCATTGTTAGATGAATAATAGATTGATCTAACTTTACAACTGAAAGAATAAGAAGACACACATATAGGTCTCGATATGCTGAACTCGTTATCACGCGTGCAACTGGAAACACTGACGTTATGGTATCTGGTTCAGCATTCTCTTTCGAGCTTCTATAAAATCAGTCAGCATTATTCAAGTCTGACCACAGCCCTACAGCCTGATCAGGTGCCCACCTGGCAGGCGCTTGGCATTCATGCCAATCATATCCAACGCTTGAAAGACTTCTCGCTTCCAGAATCACAACAGAAATTTCAGCGCTGTCTGGAAAAAGTTCAACGAGATAGTGATTTCATCCTGCTCTATCATGATCTGCATTATCCGCAGCAACTCAGCCACTATGTAGACAAACCACCAATTATTTTTGGTCAAGGTCAGCCGGATACATTGCTTCAGGCTCAAATTGCGGTTGTAGGAAGTCGCAAGCCGAGTCCTCATGGCCGGCAAGTAGCTTATGATTTTTCCTTTTATTTGAGTGAACAGGGTTTCTATATTAATAGTGGATTAGCACAAGGTATAGATGAAGCAGCACATCGGGCAGGATTGAAACATCAGGGTACCATTGCAGTGATGGGGACTGGACTGGATCAGACCTACCCTTCTCAACATGCACAATTGCGCCAGGAGATTATTGCGCATGGTGGTGCGGTCATTACCGAGTTTCTGCCAGAGACTCCACCCTTGCAGCATCACTTTCCACGGCGTAACCGGATTGTCAGCGGTTTAAGTCTCGGAGTCATTGTGGCTGAAGCGACCTTAAAAAGCGGCTCTCTAATTACGGCCAAACTGGCTGCCGAACAAGGCAAAACCGTATTTGCCATTCCGGGACATATTTATAGCGAATATCATAAGGGTTGCCATCAGCTGATTCGTGAAGGCGCGATTCTAATTGATCACCCGCAACAGGTGATTGAAGAACTGGCTTTGGCGACCCAATGGCAAGCCTTACAAAATGAAGTACAACATGACATGGCGGATGAACTTCCTGCACACATACCGCCTCATCTGCTCAGACTTTATAACCAGTTAGACTGGGTCGGACAGGATCTGGATCATCTCAGTCATCATCTGCAACAGGATGTCTCTTCTCTGACCAGTCAATTGATGGAACTAGAGCTACTTGGCTTTTGCACCCAGCAAGCCGGCATGTATCTACGTTGTCGTCCACATAAATAAGGTTCACAATAGACACTTCTTGTTTTGATAAGGTATACACATGATCACCACCTCTGTTGCCGAAGCAGCTGAATGTCTCAAAGCTGGACAGGTCTTGGCATACCCTACAGAGGCTGTTTGGGGTTTAGGTTGCGACCCCTATAATGAACAGGCATTTCACCAGATTTTAACCTTAAAACAGCGCCCGATTGAAAAAGGCGTGATTTTACTCGCAGCTCATATTTCACAAGTGGAACATTTACTTCAGGATCTAAGTGAAGAAATGCGTGAAAAAGTAATTGAGTCTTGGAGTAATGATCGACCTACAGACCGGGCAACCACCTGGTTACTCCCTGCCAATGACGATATTCCAGGCTGGATTAAAGGCAAACACCCTAAAGTGGCAGTGCGCGTGACCACTCATCCTCTTTGTGTAGCCTTGTGTCAGGCTTTTGGCGGTTTTATTGTTTCAACCAGTGCCAATCCTGCCGGCTTAGAACCTGCACGTTCCCTGCAAGATGCCATGCGTTATTTTGGTCAGGACCTAAATTATCTGAATGGCGATCTGGGACTGAGCCAGAAACCAAGCCGGATTATTGATGCTGTAACAGGTGAAATTATTCGTGACTGAGCCTTTGCTCAGTCATTTTTCTTTTCAAGCCGACTAAAGTTTTAAGACAAAAAAAAAGCTCAACCATATAGGGATGGTTGAGCATAAAAAAGGATGTGTATTATCACATCCAGAGGGTCTGTAAATCTCTGGGAGTTTGATAAATCTAGGTTTTTTCTGATTCATCATTCTCGATGCGGGCATTATGCGAGAAATCCGTCACAACAGCAAATATAATAAAACAATTTATTAATACATTTTTTCTATTAAAAATATTTAAAATTTAATCAAAATTCAAAATATCTTGCTATTTTTGTTTCAGTTTTAAAATGAAGTTAATTTTTAATAATTTATTTTTATATCCATAATCACTAAATTTAAGGAATAATACTGTAAAAATAATGTAATCATTTATTCAAATATTAAACAAATAAAACTTTAACTCTTTATTTGATCGCTTAAACCTTGGGTTTAGCAGGGTATTGCGCCAATAAAATACCTACTAGAATAATGGCACCACCAATGCTATGGTAGATTGTCCAGGCTTCAGATAACCATAAATAAGCGATTAACGCCGTAAAGACCGGCATCAAATTCATAAAAATACTGCTGCGGTTTGGACCAAGTTGTTGTACAGCCATCATCCATAAGAATGGGGCAGCAATAGAAGGAAAAATTCCGGCATAAATAATACTTGCTGCGTTATTACTATTAATAGCATCCAGACCTGAGTACAACACTAAAGGAATGTGATAGAGAACGGCCAAAAAAATCTGCATATACAGACTAACCAATAGCGGAATCTGGATCTGCCATTTTTTGAGCAAAACGCCATAACAAGCATAGAAAAATACCGCAATCAGCATCAGCAGATCACCAATATAACGATCTCCTGCATCGAGTAAATGTGCCCATTGCCCCTCCCCCATCACATACATCAGACCAATAAAAGACAAAATACTGCCAATCACTGCCATTAAGGTGGGGCGAACATGTAAAACAAAGATCCCAACAATAATAGTAAAAATCGGAATAAAGGCATTAATCAGGCCCATATTGGTGGCACTGGTATAATGTGCTGAGGTATAAGCCAGCCCTTGATACAACACCATGCCCAATGCACTTAAGACAGCCAGATGCCCCAGATGTGGTCGAATTTCTGGCCAGGCTTTGCGAACCTTAGGCCACATTAACGGCGTTAAAATCAGCAGAGCCAGAACCCAGCGATAAAAACTGATACTTAAGGGAGAAATATAATCCGCTACATAACGGTTAACGGTCATATTCAATGACCAGATCAGGACCGCAGTCAAGGGAAGCAGCATGGCCCACCACATTGTTTTTTGCTGCTGCGTCATAACTTCATCCCTGTCTCTATCTATTGTTAATCTATGCTTCTTGGCAAGTGCCTAAGCATAATTGATTTTTCAACTAAAATTAATGCTATTTGTAGCCGGCCAGTAAGCATTTCACTGATTCCGACTTGTACTGTATTTAAATACCCGTTAAAACAAATAGCCCTCATTCATTTAATAAAAAGGAAATCCGATGAGCACTTCTGTGTATGACATTCCGGTAAAAACGATTCAAGGAACGGACACGACGCTGAACCAGTATCAAGGCAAAGTCTTACTGCTGGTAAATGTGGCATCAAAATGCGGCCTCACTCCACAATACGAAGGCTTGCAAAAACTCTATGATGATAAAAAAGCCGAAGGACTGGAAATCTTAGGCTTCCCTTCCAATGATTTTCTGGAACAGGAACCTGGAAGTGAAAAGGAAATTCAGGACTTCTGTTCCCTGAACTATCAGGTGGATTTCCCGCTGTTTGCTAAAATTCCGGTCGTGGGTGAAGCTAAACATCCTTTGTATGCCACTTTGACTCAGGCTGTGCCAGAACGTATTGGTGAAGGTCCATGGTGGAAAGATCTGGTCGACTATGGCCTGACTCCAAATGAACCGCCTGAAGTCCTCTGGAACTTTGAAAAATTCCTGGTGAACAAACAGGGGGAAGTCGTTGCACGTTTTGCACCGGATATCACGGCAGATGATTCACGCCTGCTGGATGCAATCAATGCTGAGCTTGCTAAATAAGTCTTTTTAAATAGGTCGGTTGCAACTGATGACCAGTTTAGCCGACCTGGCTCATAGGCATAAACATTGAATTTCATATTTTTTTCACAAACTTATCTAAAATTTATGTTTGCTGAAACCGCCCAGACCCGATAAAACATGAGTCTATTTCCATAACAATTCGAGCAAAATAATATGAGCCAGTCCATTTATGAGATTCCGGTAAAAACCGTCACTGGAGAAAATACGACTTTGTCCAATTATCAGGACAAAGTCCTGCTGATTGTAAATGTCGCATCGAAATGTGGTTTAACCCCACAATATGAAGGACTGCAGAAACTTTATAATGAGAAAAAAACCGAAGGACTGGAAATTCTGGCTTTTCCTGCGAATAACTTTAAAGGTCAGGAACCGGGCACAGACGAGGAAATCCAGCAGTTCTGCAGTCTGAACTACAATGTGGATTTCCCGCTATTCTCCAAGATCTCTGTCGTGGGTGAAGATCAGCATCCTCTTTACCATTATCTGACCCAAGCTCAGCCGCAACGTACAGGCGGCGAAGATTTTGCAGAGCGCCTGAAAAGTTTTGGCAATACGCCAAATGAATTACCAGAAGTGCTGTGGAACTTTGAAAAATTCCTGGTCAACAAGCAAGGTGAAGTGGTCGCGCGTTTTGCACCAAATATTCCAGCAGATGATGCTCGCTTGCGAGATGCGATCAATGCAGAATTGGCTAAATAATTTGTAACAGTAATGTAAGTATCTATTTCAATAATAGATACTTATTCTTTATATTAAAATCAAATACTTACAACCAGATTTACTTAACTCTAAAATCTCCATGATTTACGCTTAATTTTTATTTTTCTACAACACTTCATTCCATATTTATCAATGAGTTAAGCCTAATATGCAGTTATCCCAAGAGAGATAACGATAGGTTCAAAACATGAAAAACTTAGTAAAAGCAGTCGTATTTTCATTATCTAGTACACTTGTGGCGACTTCAGCTTTTGCTGCAGCTCCAGAGCATCACTCGCAACACCATCAGCCACAAAAAACGCATGTTCAGCAACAGTATCACGCACAGCATAAATCTCCTGCACACGCTCAACAGCATAAACAGGTACATAAGAAAATAGATCCTTCACGCGATTGGCGCGTAGGTCAAAAAGTACCAGCTCAGTTCCAGAGCAAAATGTACAAGGTAGATCACAGCAAATACAAAAAGCTCAGCAAACCTGGTAAAAACCAGCAATGGATCAAAGTAAATGGTGACTATATCCTGACCAATGTGATGAGCCATAACATTATCAAAATTATTGCAGGATAAGTTTTATCCTCCTCGGTGAAAAAGAGTGCTTCGGCACTCTTTTTTAATGTCTTAATCTTTTGTATTCAAAATATTTGTTATGACTTTGCAACAATCTTTTTTATCTCCACATTTTATTCTTATAGTCATGCATTAGAACCACCTGCTCCGAGACCACGATTTTATGTCCAAGATTCTTGTAAATGCTCTTCTTCCTTTTGCCCTATTTAGCTCAGGCATTTTATTAATGGGCTGTGAACAGGCGACCGAAGCACCGGTCGAGCAAGAACAAAGTACGCTTTCTACTGATCTTGAACCTGTACAGCAAAGTGATCGCACGACGACTGCGCAAACAGAGCTGAAGTCTGGCAATATGTTTTATATGGTGCGTGATGTAGCTGATCTGCAATTCAAGGCAGGGAGTTATGTTGAACAGTTAAAACAAACCCAAACTGATCTGCAAACTGCGGTGGATACTAAAGATACCGAGCAACTGCAAGCTACAGCAGGCAAGTTACAACAACAGTTGACAGGCTTTAATCAGGCTTTAGGTGAACTGAATTTAAAAAGTCAGGAAATTGATCAGGTACGTAGCAATATTATGAGTGCCAATCAACAGGTTCTGGCTTCTCCTTTACTGAATGGCCAAGTCGATTTCAGTCAGGTTGATTTAAAGAAAATTGAAAGCCAGATGGTTAGTGTGCAAGCTGAAATGCTTAAACTGGCAGGCATGCTGATTCAAAACTCAGATAAAGATGCTTCATCAGAAGCTGAAACAGAAAATACTTGATTTACGCTGATATCTCGTTCAAAAAGAAGCCACTGTTTAAGTGGCTTCTTTATTTTAGAAATTAAATATTATTTTTTTGGGCTTTTTACGACAACCAGACGTTTCTGCACAAATTCTTTGAAACCATCAATTGAAAGTTCATGACCATAACCTGAATTTTTGATCCCGCCAAATGGCAGCTCTGGCGCAGTATCGGTATACCAGTTGATCCAGATCATGCCAGTTTCTACACGTGAAGCCAGCTTTTTCGCCCGCTCAATATTTTGTGAATGAATCACGCCTCCGAGACCATAATTAGAATCATTGGCAATCGATACAATTTCATCTTCATCTTTTGCGACATAGATCTGTGCCACAGGACCAAAGAATTCTTCATACCAGGCCGGATTATCACGGCTGATATTTTCCAGAATAGTTGGCTGATAGAAATTACCTTCATGCTCATAAGGCTTACCACCAGTCACGACTTTCGCGCCATTCTCTACTGCCTTATCAACCTGCTTGGTCAGTTTTTCCAACGCATCTGCTGAGGACAGTGGGCCAAGTGTAGTTTCAGAATCCAACGGATCACCAATTTTTAAGCCTTCAAAGACCTTGATCATGCCCGATTTAAATTGTTCCGCAATTTTCTCATGCAGGATAAAACGTTTAGCTGCTGTACAAACCTGCCCCGTGTTATTAACGCGTGCCTGACAGCCGATTTTGATCGCTTTTTCCAGATCAGCATCATCCAGCACAATGAATACATCATTACCGCCTAATTCTAGTGTCGATTTGGTGACATGTTTCCCAGCTTGCCCTGCTACTGCACGCCCTGCGCCTTCTGAACCTGTGAGAGCAACGCCTTGTACACGCGGATCCGCGATAATATCTGCGACCTGATCGCTACTGATAAACAAGTTAGTCCACACACCTTTCGGTGCGCCTGCATCCAGAATCAACTGTTCAAAGGCTTCAGCACATTGCGGAACAATGCTGGCGTGCTTGGCTACCACAGGGTTACCAATCGCGCAGTTTGGGGCAAAGACACGCATCAACTGATAAAAAGGAAAGTTCCAGGGTTCTACTGCCATGATGATGCCTAAGGCATGATGCTCTACCCATGCTTCTCCTAGTTCCGTTTCATAAGAAACTGGCGCTAAAAACTCTTTGGCATGATCTGCATAATACTCAGCAATTTTGGCACAGCTTTCGATCTCACCTTCACTCTGCTTGATCAGCTTACCCATATCCAGTGTCATGATTTTAGCCAGTTCTGACTTGCGTTCCCGCATATTTTTTGCCAGTTTGCTAAGTACCTCAATCCGGGTATCTACTTGTTGAGTCCAATCCGACTTCAGGATTTTTTCTGCGGTATCCAAGGCATTTTGGATATCTTGATCAGTGTGTGACGGATAATCTTTTAATTTCTGGTTGTTAAAGGGGTTAATGGATTGATAACTCATAATTAGATCCCTGCTTGGCCAATTCAATTTTTATAAATGGATAACAACGTGATTTGCGTCGTGACAGAGGTAGTAGAACCGTGAAACTTTTTATTGAATAAATCTGAAAAGCTTAAAGACGCCATATCAACTTAGCATTGTTTTTTTCTGACTATGACTTTGCTTACAGATTGGTTCAAAAGATTACGCAGCGCAGGTAAAAGTTATATCGAGTGGTACAAATTAGAGCCATATAGTTTTCTTAAAATAATTATTCATAAGGCTAAAATCTGGTAACTTTTTTCAAAATAGTTTTTATATAAAAAAACCACCCTTTCGGGTGGTTTTTTCAATCTTAAACCAGCAATTACATTGCACGGTTTTTGATTTTGCGGATCGTTTCCAGCTGAGCAGCAGTTTCTGCAAGAGCAGCCAAAGCAGCAGCAGAGTCCAAATCGCTCTTTTGATTTGCTAGCAATTGTTCAGCGTGTTTACGCGCTTCAATAATTGCCGCTTCATCCAAGTTTTCTGCACGGACTGCTGTATCAGCAAGAACCGTAACAACATGCGGTTGAACTTCTAGAACACCACCAGATACATAGATTAATTCTTCTGTACCGTTTTCCAAAATAACGCGGATCGCGCCAGGTTGGAGCAAAGTTACCAGCGGAGCGTGACCAGGCATAATACCTAACTCACCGCCAGCACCTTTAGCAATTAGCATAGTTACAGTGCCTGAGTACAAAGACTCTTGAACACTTACAACGTCACATTGCATAGTCGCCATGAGAATCTCCTAAATTAGGGAACTAATTAAAGTTTCTCAGCTTTAGCAATCACTTCGTCAATACCACCAACCATGTAGAACGCTTGTTCTGGGATGTGATCGTATTCACCAGCTAGAAGACCTTTAAAGCCACGAATCGTTTCTTTAAGCGGTACAAGTTTACCAGGAGCACCAGTAAACACTTCAGCTACGTGGAACGGTTGAGAGAAGAAACGTTGGATCTTACGTGCACGGTATACAGTAAGTTTGTCTTCTTCTGACAATTCGTCCATACCAAGAATTGCGATAATGTCTTTCAATTCTTTATAACGTTGAAGAACGTTTTGAACTGAACGAGCGATTTCGTAATGCTCAGTACCAACTACAAGTGGATCTAGCTGACGTGAAGTAGAGTCAAGTGGATCAATCGCAGGGTAAATACCTTGAGAAGCGATGTCACGGCTCAATACAACAGTTGCGTCCAAGTGAGCGAACGTAGTTGCAGGCGATGGATCTGTTAAGTCATCGGCAGGTACGTATACCGCTTGGATTGACGTAATAGAACCAGACTTAGTAGATGTAATACGTTCTTGAAGAACACCCATCTCTTCTGCAAGAGTCGGTTGGTAACCTACTGCAGATGGCATACGGCCTAGAAGTGCTGATACTTCAGTACCCGCTAGTGTATAACGATAGATGTTGTCGACGAACAATAGTACGTCACGGCCTTTACCGTTTTCGTCTTTTTGATCACGGAAGTACTCAGCCATAGTCAAACCAGTCAACGCTACGCGTAAACGGTTACCTGGTGGCTCGTTCATCTGACCGTAGACCATTGCTACTTTGTCAAGAACGTTAGAGTCTTTCATTTCGTGATAGAAGTCATTACCTTCACGAGTACGTTCACCAACACCAGCAAACACAGATAAACCTGAGTGCGCTTTCGCGATGTTGTTGATCAACTCCATCATGTTTACAGTTTTACCAACACCGGCACCACCGAACAGACCAACTTTACCACCTTTCGCGAACGGGCATAGTAAGTCGATGACTTTAATACCAGTTTCTAGAAGGTCAGTAGAAGCCGCTTGTTCTGCATAAGAAGGCGCTTGACGGTGAATTGGTAAACGCTCTTCAGTCGCAACAGGACCAGCTTCGTCGATCGGGCGACCAAGAACGTCCATGATACGGCCAAGAGTCGCTGTACCTACTGGTACAGAGATCGGAGCGTTAGTGTTAGTTACGTTCAAACCACGCTTAAGGCCTTCAGTAGAACCCATTGCAATAGTACGAACTACGCCATCACCAAGTTGTTGCTGAACTTCTAATGTAGTTTCAGTACCGTCAACTTGGAGAGCGTCATAGATCTTAGGAACGCTGTTACGTTCAAACTCGACGTCGATAACCGCGCCGATGATCTGAATGATACGACCGCTACTCATTGCTGTCTCCTCAATTCAAACTAATATATGTTAAACGGCAGCGGCACCACCAACGATCTCAGAAATTTCCTGAGTAATCGCGGCTTGACGCAGCTTGTTATAAATAAGTTGCAGGTTCTTGATCAATTCACCCGCGTTATCAGTTGCAGCTTTCATTGCAACCATACGAGCAGACTGCTCACACGCGATGTTTTCGATCACACCTTGATACACCACAGACTCGATGTAACGAACCAACAAGCCATTTAAAAGCTCTTCAGCTTCAGGCTCGTAGATGTAATCCCAACCGTATTGACGGTTAAGCGTCTTGTCTTCTTCAGCAGCTGCCAAAGGAACAAGCTGTTCGATCTTTTGGTTTTGAGTCATGGCGTTGACAAAGCCGTTAGAAACCAGATAAATACGATCTAATTCGCCTTTATCATAAGCGTCTAACATCACCTGTACAGAACCAGATAACTGTTCAAGACTTGGAGTGTCGCCCACTTGAGTGGTCGCACCAAGCACTTTACCGCCGTAGTTTTTAAAAAACGAAACCGCTTTTTGACCAATCAAAGCAAATTGAACTTCAATTGACTGCTCTTGTTGCTGTTGAACGTGTTTTACCACTTTCTTGAACAGGTTAATGTTCAAACCACCAGCAAGGCCACGATCTGAAGACACAATGATATAGCCAACGCGCTTAACAGGACGTTCAACCATATAACGGTGTTTATATTCAGGATTCGCTTGTACCAAATGAGCAATTACACGGTGCATATTTTCGGCATACGGACGGCCTTGTGCCATGCGCTCTTGCGCACGACGCATCTTAGAAGCTGCTACCATCTGCATCGCGCGAGTAATTTTCTGCGTGCTTTTGATACTAGCTACTTTGGCGCGAATTTCTTTTAAATTTGCCATACGCTTAACCTATTATTCGAAGGCCCTTACGAGCCCTCGAAGGTTGATTCCGTGAACCAAACCAACACCAATCTAGCAAGTTGCTAAATTAGTAAGTTTGAGTCGCTTTGAATTTTTCAATACCAGCTTTGAATTCAGCTTCGATATCTTTATCCCAAGCACCAGTCTCGTCAATTTTTTGCATTAACGCAGCGTGTTCTGAACGGAAGTAAGCAATTAACGCAGCGTCAAAGTCTACGATTTTCTTCACTTCTACGTCAGCCATGTAGCCTTCGTTAGATGCATAAACTGATACAGCTTGGTCAGCGATTGAGTATGGAGCATATTGTTTTTGCTTCATAAGCTCAGTTACGCGTTGACCGTGTTCAAGCTGTTTACGAGTTGCTTCGTCAAGGTCAGAAGCGAACTGAGCAAACGCTGCCAATTCACGGTACTGTGCAAGTGCAGTACGGATACCACCAGACAATTTCTTGATGACTTTAGTCTGCGCAGAACCACCAACACGAGATACAGAGATACCCGCGTTCACAGCAGGACGGATACCCGCGTTGAACAATGATGTTTCAAGGAAGATCTGACCGTCAGTAATCGAAATTACGTTGGTTGGTACGAATGCAGATACGTCACCTGCTTGAGTTTCAATAATCGGCAATGCAGTTAATGAACCAGTTTGGCCTTTAACTTCACCGTTAGTGAATTTCTCAACGTAGTCAGCAGATACACGAGAAGCACGTTCAAGTAGACGTGAATGTAGATAGAACACGTCACCTGGATAAGCTTCACGACCTGGTGGACGACGAAGAAGCAATGAAATTTGACGGTAAGCAACAGCTTGTTTAGACAAGTCATCATAGATGATCAGAGCGTCTTCACCGCGGTCACGGAAGTATTCACCCATTGTACAGCCAGAGTATGGAGCCAAGAACAGCATTGCTGCTGGATCGGCTGCAGCTGCTGCTACAACAGTTGTATACGCCATAGCGCCAGTTTCTTCCAGCTTACGTACTACGTTTGCAATAGTTGATTGTTTTTGACCAACTGCAACGTAGATACATTTAATGCCAGAGTTTTTCTGAGCGATGATCGCGTCGATCGCCATAGCTGTTTTACCAGTCTGACGGTCACCAATGATCAACTCACGTTGACCACGGCCTACTGGGATCATTGTATCTACTGATTTATAACCAGTTTGTACAGGTTGATCCACTGATTGACGCCAAATTACGCCTGGTGCTACTTTTTCAACAGCATCAGTCAGTTTTGCATCAATAGGGCCTTTACCATCAATCGGGTTACCCAAAGCGTCTACGACACGGCCAAGAAGTTCAGGACCAACCGGAACTTCTAATACACGACCTGTACAACGAGCTTTTTGACCTTCTTGAAGGTTTAAGTAGTTACCTAAAACAACGACGCCCACTGAATCCTGTTCTAGGTTCAGTGCCATACCGTATAAGCCGCCGTCGAATTCGATCATTTCACCGTACATTGCATCAGCAAGGCCGTGAATGCGCACAATACCGTCGGATACCATAACAATGGTACCTTCGTTTTTAGCGGTCGCGCTGGTGTCCAGATCGCCGATACGCTGTTTAATGAGCGCACTGATCTCGGATGGATTCAGTTGTTGCATTGCGCTATACCTCAATCTTTTTAAAGTTCAGTCTTCTTATATGCAATTAAGCTAGAAGACGAGTACGCATTTTTTCAAGCTTATTAAGCGCAGAATCATCTATCACTTGGTCGCCTGCACGAATAACCACACCCGCGATTAATGCCGGGTTAACTTCTACAGAAACGTTTACTGCTGCATTGAATTTTTTCTCTAACGCATGAGTAAGAAGTTGTTCCTGTACAGAAGTCAACGGGAATGCTGATTCAATTACAACATCCACAGTATTGTTATTCTGTGATTTGAGCTGTTCATATTCTGCAGCGATTTCAGGAAGCAAAGCCAAACGTGCGTTTTCAGCAAGCATAGTCAAAAAGTTTGACACTGCAGGCGTTTGGTCTTCGCCTAAAACTTTAGCAAAAAGTGCCACCTGCTCAGCAGGTGTCAACTCAGGGCGATTTAGATAAGCTGAAAATGCTTCGTCTTGCACCGCAGCACTGAGCAATTCAAGTGCAGTTGACCAAGAGTCAGCTGTACCTTGCTCAGAAGCGTAAGCAAATGCTGCTTTAGCGTAAGGGCGTGCCAACGTCAAGAGTTCAGCCATAATCCGCCTCTCTTAAAGTTTAGCAGCCAGCTGAGTCAGCATGGCATTGTGAGCTTCTGCGTCAACTTGCTGGCTAAGAATTTTCTCAGCACCAGCAACTGCAAGAGCAGCCACTTGTTGACGTAATTCTTCGCGAGCAGCATTGATTTCAGTATCAACAGCTTCTTTAGCTTGTTGACGAATACGCTCACCTTCAGCTGATGCTTGGGTACGAGCTTCTTCGACCAATTGCGCTGCACGACGGTTCGCTTGTTCGATCAATTGAGCCGCTTGTGCTTTTGCCGCGTCCAGTTCAGCTTTCACTTGTGCTTGCGCATCTGCAAGGTCAGCCTTCGCTTTTTCAGCAGCATTTAAGCCATCAGCGATTTTACGCTGACGTTCACTAATCGCATTGATTAGTGGTGGCCATACAAACTTCATGCAGAATGCGACGAAAATCGCAAACGCAATCGCTTGGCCAAACAATGTGAGGTTGATATTCATTGCAAATTCCTCAAATAGTGAATTTCGGAATTAAGCTGATTAACCTACAAATGGATTAGCGAAGATGAAGAACAAGCCAATACCAACACCGATCATAGGCACAGCATCAAGAAGACCCGCGATTAAGAACATACGAGTTTGAAGTTG
The DNA here is from genome assembly GCF_013419565.1 of Acinetobacter sp. YH12072. Taxonomy (NCBI): domain Bacteria; kingdom Pseudomonadati; phylum Pseudomonadota; class Gammaproteobacteria; order Moraxellales; family Moraxellaceae; genus Acinetobacter; species Acinetobacter sp. YH12072. The sequence goes on from NZ_VOZV01000035.1 coordinate 18,122, forward strand.
TGGAGCCAATTCTGGTTGACGAGCTACAGCTTCAAGGAAACGGCCGCCTAGAAGACCAAAACCAATCGCAGTACCTAAAGCACCGAAAGCGATCAAGATAGCAGATGCAATTGCAACTAGACCTAAAGTGAGTTCCATGATAATTCCTCAGAGGTTAGGTTTATACCAAATTAAGTTAAAAAATTGTGCCCAACCATCCCGTGACAGTTAGGCAATACCATTAATGCTTTTCGCTTGCCATGCTCAAGTATACGATAGTCAGCATCATGAAAATGAATGCTTGTAGCGTAATAACAAGAATGTGGAAGATCGCCCAAGGCACAGATAACGCCCACTGGATCCAGAACGGTAATAACGCGATAAGAATGAAGATTAACTCACCCGCATACATGTTACCGAATAGTCGTAGAGCCAATGAAACTGGACGTGCAAGGAAGGTTACCAATTCCAGAATCAAGTTCACTGGAATAAGGATCGCTTTTGCAACTGGGTTACTTGGGTTAAATGGGTTAAGTGCTAGTTCACCAACGAAGCCGCCAACACCTTTTTCACGGATGCTGTAGAACAAGATAAGTGCAAATACAGACAATGACATACCAAGAGTAATGTTAGGGTCAGTAGATGGAACGATCTTGAAGTATACGTGGTGTGGATCAATACCAAACAGGCCACCAATCACGTGTTGAGCGACATAAGGAATCCAGTCAACCGGGATAAGGTCCATCAAGTTCATGAGGAAAATCCACACGAAGATGGTTAGCGCTAGTGGAGCGATCAAACGCGATTTACCATGGAAGGTATCGCGTACACTTGAGTCAACAAACTCGATAATCATTTCGATTGCAGACTGGAACTTGGTAGGAACACCAGAGTTTGCAGCTTTCGCTACGAGCCAGAATAACAAGCAGAAAATGATACCAAGGCCGATTGACCAACCCATTGAATCCAAGTGAATAGCAGTGAACCCCATCTGTTGAGCTTCAGCACCGTTCTCGGCCAATTTCCATGTACCGTCTGGCATTTTGCCATAGGTCATATTGGTCAAGTGATGCTTGATATACTCGGTCGAAGTAAGGGCATGTTCTTCAGCAGCCATAAATCACACCTGGTCAATGTCAAAAAACTATAGAACAAACGAATATCGCGTGCTGCTTGATATCTCGCCTGCTCCTAAAAAACTTTTCAATTTTTTGTTGTGTTTAAACTCGTTTTTGTAGACGTGACACCCAAAAAGGAGCGACCCACGACATGGCTTGAACGAGCATAAAACCACAAAACAACGCAACCGGGGATAACGGCTTGACATTGCTTAAAATTAAAATGAAACCAACAATCACAATTGCAAACTTGCCCATCAAGCCTTTATACATGTTCGAAAGAACCTGCTTAGATGCCCGGGCTCCTGCCGCTCGAAATGATTGCCATGAAAAATAACAACTCGCAAGCCAGCAGACGAACGCCCCCAAAGCGGCACTCAAGGCTACGGTTGAGTCTTTCACGACCCAGCCAATCAAGGCTGAAACAGGAATCATTAATGCTTGTAAGAGGACTAAAGCTTTCGCTAATCGTCGGTCAATCAAGCGACTAGTTCGGCTCATTATTTATTCACTCACAGCAAGCATGCTTGACAAGTTTAGCTGATGATTATTTTTAATCGCAGGCATTATAGAGTTACACCCCTGAACATGCAATCTTTTCCCGACCTTAGTCGTGTTTTTTTCAACAGATCAAATGCTGGCAAACTAATCAAAACTTGATTATTTTTAAATCATTGATGGGCATTTAACACACATTTACGGGTTTGCTCGGCCAATTTCTGCCAGGCCTGGATAAAGTCCCCTGCCCCACTCATGCTTTCATCAACACTCTGGAACACAATCGGTTTCAGTTTACGGTACTGATTTTCACCAGCATGCGCTTCTGCCAGCAGACACATTTTGCTCTGCACACGACTTTCTTGCAGATACTTGATCTGCGCCACGGTTGGTGACACATGTGGATCATCCGTCAAAGCCCCCATGAACTTCAGGTTCAATGGGCGTTCCAGATATTGATAGGCATCATGATAGGACCAATAAGGTTGAGCTTTACTTGTAGAACTATAACGCTGTGCAGTCAAAAACATGGTTTGGGCAAAGTCACGCGCATTTTTCCAATAGGCCTCCCGATGCTCAGGCAGCTGCTGAGAACGTAAGGCTGCAATAAAGAAACCGATACGTACTGCATTGTTGGGATCGAGCCAGACATGGGTATCGACGGTATCTTTTAAGGCTTGCCCACGTGGATTACGCATTGGTAAAGTGGTCAGAATACCCGAATCTAAAATCGCGATACTTTTATTGTTATTGTTCAACACTTTTGCCAACGGCGCTTCATGTGCCTGCCCTAACCAGATCACCAGGCCGGCATCCTGAATCGTTTTACGGTGTGCCGGGGTCAGACTGACATCATGACCGCTTTGATTGGCCAGTAATAAAGTCGGCTGTTCCACGCCTTGAGTAATGGTCTTGGCAATCAGATAAATCGGCTGCGTTGAAACCACCAGACTTTGCGACCAGCTAAGGGTACTGAACAAAGCCATGCTACACAGGGCAAGGAAACGGAACATGAAGAGAAATCGCTATATAAGGACAAATTTAATAGTGTTATAATATAACAAAATCACAAAAATACCTATGCCCAATCGAAACTCTGGGCGCTTCATGTTAAGATTTGAAATCTTTTAATTTTCAGTTTCGCACCTGAGGTGAACTATGGGTTCATGTTCGCACGAACACCACAATGCATTGCACGGCGTACACGACCATCCAAATGTCGCGCAACGTCTGGCCGAAGCAGAGAGTCTTTGTGCGGCAAGTGGCGCACGCCTCACTCCTTTACGCAAAGAGGTACTGGAACTGATTCTGAATGCAAGCGGCCCGATGGGTGCGTATGACCTGCTGGCACAAATGAAAAATGCCAGCGACCGTCCCGCTGCCCCACCAACGGTGTACCGTACACTCGACTTTTTATTAGAAAAAGGCTTTATTCACCGCCTGACCTCTATTAATGCCTATATTCCCTGCTGCCATCCGCGTGAAGGCCATCAGGCGGCATTCTTGATTTGTACTGAATGTAAAGCAGTCAAAGAAGCATCTGCACAAGGTTTATTAGAACAACTGGATGCCTTGGCGGCTTCAGACGATTTTAGTGCACACCACAGCATTATCGAAATTTCAGGAATCTGTCAGCAGTGTCGCAACAAAGCTTGAATGCATCACCCTTGATCCAGCTTTCCAAGATCTGGGTCAATATTGATGATCGTGACATTTTAAAGGCGATTGATTTCTCTTTGCAGGAGAAAGAGATTGTTACGCTGATTGGTCCAAACGGTGCCGGTAAGTCGACTTTAATAAAGGTCATGCTTGGGATCGTCAAACCGAAATCCGGTGAAATCAAAACGGCGCGCAAGCTGAAATTCTCTTATGTGCCACAAAAATTCAATCCTTCACATAGTTTACCGCTACGGGTTAAAGATCTGCTGGCACTAGAAAAATGCCCTTCAGCTATTAAAGCTGAAATCATTCGGGATACTGGCATTGCCAAGCTGGAAAATTCCAAAGTTCAACAGCTTTCTGGCGGTGAACGTCAACGTGTTCTGCTAGCACGTGCCTTATTACGTCAGCCGGATATTCTGGTACTGGATGAACCGATGCAGGGACTGGATATTCAATCCGAAGCTGAACTGTATGAATATGTGCGCAGCCTGCCAGAAAAATATGGTTGTGCCATTTTAATGGTCTCACATGACCTGCAATGGGTAATGCAAGGCACGCATCGCGTGGTATGTCTCAACAAACATATCTGCTGTAGCGGTCTACCAGAAAGTGTGCAGCAGCATCCAGAATATCAAGCCATTTTTGGTACCAATCGGGTGTTCTACCAGCATCATCATGACCATTGTGCGCATGGTGATTCAGCCACACCATGCCAGCACGATTCACGCCCTCACATTCACCCCGAGCCGGAAGCTTAAGCCATGATGGATTGGTTATCTCTCCTATTACCTGCATGGATTATGGGAACACTCTTGGTGTTCCTGACCGCACCACTCGGTTGTCTGATGCTGTGGCGCCGTATGTCTTTCTTTGCAGATACGATGGCACATGGTACTTTGCTCGGTGTTGCCATTGCTGGTGCGATGAGCCTGCCACTCTGGATGGGGGTCAGCTTTATTGCAGTCTTATTGGTCGCTGTACTTTGGGTACTGTATGACCCGCGTTTGCCGAATGATGCATTGTTGGCACTCTGCTCCGCCACCCTGCTCTGTTCAGGTTTATTATTCATTCAGCATTTACCGAGTTTAAGACCGGAACTGCTTAGCTATTTATTTGGTGATCTACTCACCATTTCATGGACAGATCTTCCTACTTTTGCCGTCGTGATTATCTTGGCTTTGGCCGTTCTTTATAAAAGCTGGCAGGCGCAAATCCAAATTGCAATTGATCCTGATATGGCGATCAGTGAAGGCGTAAATGCAAAACTGCAGCGTCTGATCTTCATGTTGTTACTGGCGCTGTTTACTGTATTGGCATTACGTGCGGTCGGTTCTCTTTTGATGGGCGCATTGCTGGTGATTCCAGCACTCACTGCTCGACTACTGGCAAATTCTCCTCGTCAAATGGTGATCTGGGCTTTTGTGATTGCACAAATTGGTGTGACAGTCGGGCTCTGGTCAAGTGCAGGTCTGAATACGTCAACAGGTCTGACCATTGTGCTGACCATGTCAGGGTTGTTTGCCGTTATTTTTATCCTACAGAAGTTTAAAAAACTGGCTTAAGACATGGCAGGTAAATTTTATCTAATTAGTGCCTGCTTGCTCGGACACAAGGTTCGTTATGATGGTCGCGACTGTCTGGTAAAAGAGTTGGTCGATTATTTATTGCCGGATCAATATGTCACGATTTGCCCTGAAGTCAGTAGTGGTTTGCCTATCCCCCGACCCGCAGCAGAGATTCAATCTGGCGATGGTCGAGAGGTGCTGCTGTACCAAGCTCATGTTATAGATATAAATGGTACAGATGTTTCCGATGCCTTTATCAAAGGCGCCTATGCCGCTTTAGATCTTGCCCAAAGATTTCAAGCGACACATGCCATCCTCAAAGCCAATAGTCCATCTTGCGGCAGCAAGCTGATTTATGATGGTTCATTTACTGGGAATAAAATTCAGGGTGATGGCGTGACGGCTGCATTATTTAAACAGCATGGTATGGAGGTCATGACTGAAGATGAATTTTTACAGATGATTCTTTAAGAGATCGTTGAATTCCCTCTCCTGTAAGAAGAGGTTCTCCTACTGATGCACTAGACTCAATAAAAATGCGGCTCCAGCGAACAAGCTGGCAAAAGTTCGATTCATGACTTTCTGCTGTTTTGGCGATTTCAGAAGACGCAGAACCTTGGCAGCCAGACCGGTATAGCCTGCCATCACGATCAGATCAATCGTTACCATAGTCGCGGCCATAATCACATATTGAATCCATTGCGGTTTAGATAAGTCCAGAAATTGCGGCAATACTGCCAGCAAAAATACAATCGCTTTGGGATTACTCATATTGACCAGAAAACCGTGGATGACGAGTTTCCCAGCTGATTTTCGTGCGAGTTCATGTTTAATTTCAATCGACTGCGCTGGTGCTTTCCACTGCAAAAGGGCCAGATACAGTAAATAAGCAACCCCAAACCATTTCACAGCAAGAAATGCCCAAGGTGTAGTCGCGAACAATACCCCTGCCCCGGCAGCCACAATAGCAATTTGAACCAATAGGGCGAGTTGCAGGCCGAGCGCATTCCAGTATCCATGTCGAAAGCCATAATTCAGTCCGCTCGACATTGAAGCAATAGCACCCGCACCTGGGGAAATACTGATCACCCAACAGGCTAACATATAAGCAAACCAGACTTGATAGGACATAGAGATTTAACTCATTCAAATTCAGGATCTAATTATATGACTTTTCCAATATTTTCAGCCAAAAAAATTGCTTAAACATCAGACTGCATACTATTCACTCTATAGCGCTTCAGGCACAATAGCAGGATTGGATACAGAAAATTTATTACAGGAGCCATGAATGACAGCCCAATCTGTAATTTTGCCATTACCTTCAGATCATGCTCGCTTTATTGTTTTACGCCTGAAAGATCTCAGTATTGAAGATTTTAAGGAACGATTAAAACAGCTATTTACGACACGCGATCGCCTGATTACCCAACATCCGAATGCGCAAATTAAAACGGCTGTCGCTTTTGGTCCTGAACTCTGGTCAAAATTGTATGAACAGGCACCTGCTGGTTTTAAACAATTAGAGCCAATTCAAGGTTCATTTAATATGCCTGTGGTACCGGCAGATGTGCTGATCCATATTGCCAGTGCGCGTGCCGATATCTGTTTCGCCTTGAGTCAGTCTTTCTTTGAAGGTATTCGCGATCAGGTTGAAGTACTAGATGAGCGTGTTTGCTTCCGTTACTTTGATGGCCGTGATATTACCGGTTTCATTGATGGGACTGAAAATCCGCAATTCCCGGATGATCGAGCTGAAGTGGCTTTACTGGGTGAAGATGCTGGCATTTTCCAAGACGGTTCATTCATTTTTGCACAGCGTTATGCGCATAACCTGGATAAATGGAAGAAACTCAAAGTCGATGCTCAAGAACAAGTGATGGGTCGTACCAAACTTGAATCGATTGAACTCGAGGATGAGGTAAAACCTGCCAATGCGCATATCGCTCGTACTGTCGTTGAAGATGAGGGAGGCGAGGAAATGGAAATTCTACGTCACTCTCTGCCTTATGGAGATGGTCGTGGTGACCAAGGTCTATTCTTCATTGCTTATACCAAAGACCTGAAAATCATTGATGCCATGTTAGTGCGCATGTTTGGTACATCAGGCGATGGGATCCATGACCGCTTGCTACACTTCGTGACTCCAATGGATGGTGCGTATTACTTTGCGCCGAGTGAGGAATTGCTGGAAGAGGTTTTGGAAGGGTGAAGTGAAAAGCCGATGAAAGTCGGCTTTTTAAATCAATTATTCTTAGAATGAGAATTCTTTTTTATTATTTCCTTCAAAATATTTTATATTCAAATTATTATCAATCTCTACATTCTTTCCTGCATATATATATTTTTCTGAAATTAAGTTAAAATCTTTAACTTTCATAATCCTTAAATTGGCCCCTTCTTCATCAAAAAACGGAGATACTATTAAAAAGAAATCTTTTTCTCCTTTCAAGAGCACACTCATTCCATCTTGAGGATTAATAAAGTTATACTTATTCAACATTGTTTGCGAAGATATCAATCTTAACCCATTACACTTATTTAATTTAATATTATTTATACATTTAAAATGAATATCGGATGAATAGGGCAATTTAGAAAATTCTTTATTATTTAAATTCAAATCCTCTATTTTACTTATACGACCTTTTTCAAAATTATAACATTCATCTTCAATATTAATATTATTATTTTTTAAAAAATAGGTAGTTCCTGATAAACAAATTTTATTACCCTTCTTATTGTATTTTATAATAGCAGGTTCATTATAAATCTCCCTTAACTTACCATCAACAAAATTACCTACCATCTGAGGAACAGGAATTACTTTTTTCCCTAACGGGTCTAATATAACTATCAGCTTAACAACTCTACTTTCACCTACACCTAAATCTCTATTATGATTTAAGATTAATAACACTTTATCATTTGAAAAATTAGGTAAATCTTTAATATGCTTATTATAAACCTCAAGCTTATCTTTCGAACAAAAATCAATATTTCCACCTTCAAAATAACATTTTGAGACATTATCTGAAGTTATCAATATATTTTCTTTGGGGTATGTACAACTCGAAAATCCTAAAATAGAAAGAAATAATAAAATTAATTTGAACTGCATTTTTAAAACCTATTTATTTGAATGATAAGTATGTATTTTCTCAAATATAACTTTAACTTTCTCAGTAGAATGTTTATTTGCTTTATTTGTTCTAGATTCATGGTAACCAATATTACCATCAGAAATAACCCCATATTTATTCTTTTTTCCCTTTGGTAAAGCAATTGAAGCCCACTCTTTAGAAGCATCAACCATAGCCTGTTCTACAGTTTTATTTCCATTAATAATCAGGTTATAGATAGATGAACGACCTCTTAATAAATGTTCCTTAAAGACTCTTTCTTGCATATCATGATCATACAACTCATTACCAGTCAAATTTAGTCTTGCTTTAGCTGCCGCTAGAGTAGAAGGAATCGTTTGATATTTCCCCGTTGCAAATCTTCTTCTATTATCATCCCATTTATATTTTTTCGCAGCCTCTAAAAGCTCATCAATAGTTTTCCCAGTAATTGTACCTGGCAAGTCATTCATTTTCCCATATTTGACCCTTTTCCCTTCAGGAGCTCCCGCATTCCAAGCTTCATAGCTACCTTCACCACTAGCAATTGCGTCCCCTAACTCTTTTACAAGATCATCAATAGTTTGGTCTGTTATTTTAGAAATAGTAGAAGTATTTACAATTATTCCTGCACAATTAAAAATAGAATTTATATTTAGTGATTTAGCAATCTCAACTATCGGCTTACCATTTAGATCTTTAATCTCTTTTTTAAAGTATTCATCATTAAAGTAAATACTCGAGAATCTTGTTACATCAAAATGAACCCAAGTAGTTGCTCCATTTGCTCCACTCTTAAATTTTGTTGGCTCTAAATATATTTTATCAGAAGCCCTTTCTTCACTTGCTCCCATTTTTACAGTCATAATTTCTTTTCTAATAAACTCTACATCTTCTATAGCCTTAGTTCTTTTCCCATTTTTTTTGATGTGTATATCTAGCGCTAAACCCATATGGTTTACTGTGGTTCTGCCTTTTTTCTTATTATCACCTATACATCTATAACCAGATTCAATATAAGCCACTTCAAGGCCTTTAGGTTTAAATTCATTTTTTAAATAGAAATTTAAAGATTTTAATATCCATATTAATGACCTATGTAATCCTGGATATTCATTGGCAGTATTAAAGCCTGACTTTGTATTTCTTCTATTCATACCATAGCCTGAACATTCTCCACAAGGGCAACTGGCTTTAGCCATAAAATTAGCAATCGGGTATTCATAATAAAACTTATCTAAAGCAACTAAAACACTGCCACATATTTTTCCAGTTTCTGGCACCCCCATATAATCTCTTTGAAACTGTTTAATACATTTCGCAGTTAAAGGAGTAAACTCATCTGTAGGTAATGCACCTCCAAATCCAGCTAATCTGATATTAACTTCTCTAATTAATTCACTTTGACCTTTTGATATACACTGAGGATTATTTTCACACAAATTTTTGGTATTGGTTTTAGGTGTTCCACTCTCTTGGCTACGGTCTTCTGTAATATCAATTTTTACCGATTCTGAAAGTGCTTTTTTCCCTTCTTCATACCATTCATTAAGTTGTTCTAACGCTTTCCTTTGGTATTCTTCAAATGTAGTAGCAATGCCTGTATCTGCCGTAGTAGCAACTTTTTTATCTTCTGTTTTACTTTTTTCTATTGGTTGAGTACTCGTTTTTTTATTCGTACTAATATTATTCCCTGTTGCAGGTGTATTAACTGGTAGCTTAATTACTTGGCCTATACTAATTCTATTAGCATCTTTTATTCTATTCAGCTTTTCAAGTGCTCGAACTGTGGTCTGATATTTCTGCGCAATAGATGATAAAGTTTCACCCTTTTCAATAGTATGTGTTTTACGCTTATAACTTCCCTGACTTCCATTATTATCAACTGTTTTTAAATCCAATAGAATTTTAGGGCTAATTACCGTGACAAGCATACGATCTTTCGACATTGTGAATGTCTGAACTTTTTTCATACCTATGCCAAAAAGGCTTTTGACGTAAATATCTAAAACTGTTCCTTTATCTCTTTGAATCTCGTATAGGCATCCTTTAGAGTTGGTAAAGCCACGCACTACATGTTGGCCTGTTTTACTATTTTTAACTTCATATTGAACTTTAGAAATTGGGTTACCCAATAAATCTAAAATTTGTATGGTTGCTAAAGACTTATTCACCATTTTTGTTTTTATATCCTAGTTATTATTATGTTCTATTAAATCTTCTACATCATAACCCTGAACATTTAATTCCCAATCATCATTAATGCCTACTAAAACTTCAATCTTAGAAGGATCTGCTGTAGTCATTTTTTTAGTACGACCATGCTCATCAAGCTGACCTGATATATATGAATTTGTCTCTGGAATAAAAGCTTTATAAGTTAATGTACTGAAGTCAGATTGCCAAAATAAATCATATACATCCAGTCTGTTGCTATATAAAGGCTTGTTGGGAAGCTGAGGTACTTCATACGTTACGTTTGCTCCCCCCATAAAACTATGCTTCCCAGCCTTACACTCAAACTTCCCACTTGTAGTACTAAATACTCCCTGTCCATTAATCTTTAACTGAGATCCACCCGCAGTCAGTACAATTTCTTTAGGACTTATAATTTCAATCTGATCTTCAGTCGAAATAATTTTTATTTTTTGACGAGCAATTGTTTCTATTGCATCATCTTGTGCCTGGAGTTCGACCTTCCCCTTTGCCGCAATGGCTTTTAATCCTTGTTGGGCTGCAAATAAACTGATCTTGTCCTGAGCGTGAGCAATCAAAGATTTCTGTGTGGAAAAATTAATATTATCCGCAGCACTGTGGTTAATCTGATGATCAGCTGAAAGGTATAGATCTTCATTAGTTGAGAGTGCAATTGAATTCGGTGCGCACAGCAGCATTAAAGCCTGTTTAAAGGTTTCAGCCTTGCTTTGATCTTGCTGTTCAATCTGATCCAGAAATTTTTTCAGATGATCTAACCCTTCTAAGGGGTCTGTTTGCTGATTTTGGGCAATCTCACTTAAGGCCTTACTATGATTCAAACTAGATTCAAGCTGGCTTTTCGCAGGACTGGCATTTAAGTGATTGGCATTGGCATTTTCGGTGGTGTTTCAAAAAGTATGCTGAAACAAAGCAGGTTGAATTTTGATAAAATAGAGAAATGCGAATAACTCTAGAAATCAAATGTCCAACCTGCCTCAGTGACAGTATAAAGAAAAATGGCATCAA
>NZ_VOZV01000036.1:0-28259 GCF_013419565.1 Acinetobacter sp. YH12072
AGAGGAATAGCTACTCGATATGACAAGCTCAAAAGAAATTATCAAAGTTCTGTTGCCTTAGCCTGTATATTTTTATGGCTACCGTTATAGGGTTAATTATGAACAGTAAGTGTCAACAGACCCTAATTAAAGATTTATATATGATGAACTTTCCATGATGTTGGCTGAGTAAAATCAACCATTTCATAATTAAAAAATCAGGTAAACAGTTATGGCTATTAAATCATTCTCCCCAATCCCTGAAGATGACGATGAACTGCATCTTCCTGAACTGGTGTACTGGGCATCCTTAGGTGATATTGAACAGGTCGAACAAGCCTTGCAGGAAGGTCTGGATGTGAATTCAGCCGATGAAGAAGGCTATAGTGCCTTACATGCAGCTGCTGAAAACGATCATCTGGAAGTAGTTAAACTGCTGGTGAGCAAAGGCGCAGATGTCGATCATCGCAGTACCTATACCGCGTTGGAACTGGCAGAAATGGCCGGTAATAAAGATGTAGTGGCTTATCTAAAAAGCCTGAAAGGTGGCATTTAAATAAAATAAGATCAAGAAAATAAAAAAGCCTCCAGATGGAGGCTTTTTATAGTGTGAACTTAGGCAGCATCGCCTTCCAGCTCTTTTAAGATAGCATCATTGAAAGCAGGAATGTCATCCGGATTACGTGAAGTAATCAGCACCCAGTCACCAGTATTGCAGCGATGAACCTGTTCATCGACCCATTTACCACCGGCATTTTCCAGATCCAGTTTGATGCTCTTATACGAGGTCAGGTTTTTATCCTTAATTCGCTGTGCATCAATCAGAACCCATGGCCCATGACAGATTGCGGCAATCGGTTTGTGCTGGTCAGCAAAATGTTGCACGATTTTCTGGGCAGATTCATTGATTCTTAAAGTATCTGCATTCACAGTGCCACCAGGAACAACCAAGAGATCATAATCACCCAGTGTGACATGATCAAAACTGGTATCAGGCGTATATGAGGTAGCAGCTTTAGTATCGCCTTTTACTGTTGCCACCTCTTCATTTTTTTCTGCCGCATGAATCACTTCAAATCCTTTGGATTTTAGAAAATTTAAAGGCTCGACCAGTTCATCATGTTCAACACCTTGGTTTGAAGTAATAAAGAGGACCTTTTTTACCATGATTGCTGTTCCCAAAAAATGTGAGGATTTTCAGATTAACAACAAGGCGATTCTTACAATGTTGGATTTTTAGCTCGGAACTGTTAAACAATGCTAAGAATTTATAGATAAAAAAAGCCCCAACATCCTGTTGGGGCTTTTTTCGTATCTCGTGTTTAGGTATAACTCCTGTCGTACCTCACGTCCTGGTGCACTGCTTTATTCTTCTTGTTTTTAGGTATTTGAGCTTCCTGCTCTGTATGTTTATAGAATAGTCTGAACCTGAAAGCTGGCATAGACGTCGATGACATCTATCATTGTACGTCTCGGCTTACAGGGTTAAGGCTAATTTCCATAAGTCATTATATTATTTAGAAGTGTATGTCTAAGCCGATATAAGGACCTTTAAATTCCAGTTCCAAGTCTGGCGCATTATTTTGTTCGGCATCGATATTCATGATGCGATAACCGACTTTAGCCCCTACATCAACCAGCAGGTTATCAATAAAGTCATATTGCAGTTCAGCCTGAACATCAGTCTTTTTGATATCGCTACCGTGACTGTAAACCGCTTCAGCTTTAGCACTCATGCCAGTAAATGGCAGTTTTACCCCAGCTGTAGTGTAGAGTAATGGACTGTATTCATCTAGATCGTACTGAGTCAGGACACCTGCATTCAGATTTCTGACTGTACCATCCAGATTAGTCAGACCCGCACCGATATCAGCATGCACAATGGTATCCAGCAGCTCATAATACAGAATATAGTCGATATTATTGAGTTCGATATCAGCAACATTCAGCGGGGTGCTTTGTTCGCTATTGCTGTCCAGATTCACATATTTGATTTTGGCATTTGGCAGTAGTGGTACTGGATGTTCAAATGCGACAGAGAGTTGTGCCGTGCCTTGGCGATCCAGGTCCTGTTTGCCGGCATTGGCAGACTGGCTATAACCGTCAAAATTCCAGTAGCTGGCATCTGCTTTAAGACCAATCACATCGGCATGGCCTATGCTGCTCAGTCCTAATCCCAGTAATAATGCAGTGAATAATTGTGTACGCATTTCTAATTTTCCTTACGCTTTCTTTAAATTGAGCGATTTTGTTACCTAAATACATCTTCTTAAACGTAATCAGTAAGTGCATGATATAGGTAATTTCTAAAATGTATATGCTAATGTGAAGGGCAGAATAATGGGATCGACAGCAGCACAACATCATCAAGACTATCCATTATATGTGGCAGGACAGCCGGTACAAACGGGTGAATGGCTGGAGGTCAAACATAAATATAGTCAGGAGCTTTATGCACGTGTCGCGCTGGCAGATGCTGAAACTTTAGAAAAGGCAATTCATTCTGCGACTCAGGCAGAAGCTGAAATGGCAGCATTGGAACCTTTCCAGAAACAGAAAATTCTGCTGCATTGTGTGAAGCGGTTTAATGAAATCCGTGAAGAACTGACTGAAATCCTGATTGCGGAAGGTGGCAAGCCACGTAAAGCAGCCGGTGCAGAAGTAGAACGTCTGATCAATACTTTCCAGATTGCGGCAGATGCGGTCACCCAGATGGATCAGGGGCGTATTTTGCCTCTGGCAGTCACCGCCGCAGCTTCCGGTTATCAGGGCATGGTGAAACAGGTACCGATTGGCGCTGTTTCCCTGATTAGTCCGTTTAACTTTCCATTAAATCTGACTGCACATAAAATTGCGCCGGCAATTGCTGCGGGTTGTCCATTCGTGTTGAAACCGGCGAGTCTGACTCCAGTTTCAGCCTTAAAAATTGCCGAGATTCTGGCAGAAACTGATTTACCGAAGAATGCATTCTCAGTTCTGCCGTGTCCACGCGATCTTGCAGATGTACTGGTTACAGATGACCGTTTTAAACTATTGAGCTTTACCGGTTCTGATGTCGTGGGTTGGGATATGAAAGCCCGTGCCGGCCGCAAAAAAGTCACTCTAGAACTCGGTGGGAATGCCGCAGTAATGATTGAGCCAGATACTGAACTCAGCGAACAGCTGATTGACCGTCTGATTGGTGGCGCTTATGGTCATGCAGGGCAGGTGTGTATCAGTGTGCAACGTATTCTGGTGCATCAGGATATTTTTGAAGAACTGAAAGACAAGCTGGTTCAGAAACTGCAACATCTGAAAGCCGGTGATCCGGATCTGGAAACGACTTTGCTGGGGCCAATGATCAAGGAAGCTGAAGCTAAACGTTTGCATCGCTGGATGGAAGATGCCGTAGCGCAAGGTGCCCATGTACTGACCGGTGGTGAAGTGAAAGGTGCGATGTTTGAACCGATCCTGTTGGAAAAGGTAGATCATCAACTGGAAATTTACCGTAATGAAGTATTTGGTCCGGTCGCCATTATTGAAGCGTATAGTGATTTTGAATCAGGAATTGCCTGTATTAATAGCAGTCGCTTTGGTCTGCAAGCCGGTATCTATACCCAGAATCTGCAGAAGATGATGTATGCCTGGGATCATCTGCATGTCGGTGGTGTGATTATCAATGATATTCCGTCATTCCGTGTTGATAATATGCCGTATGGTGGTGTGAAGGATTCGGGTCTGGGTCGAGAAGGTATTCAATCTGCGATTCGTGATATGCAGGAAGAGCGTATGCTTGTCATCAAATGTTAAGCTGACCGAATCAATCAGTACAGTTCCACAATCGGCATAATTAAGGCCGGTTGTGGAATTTTGCTTTTTATTGCTTAAAAAGGTAGCAGAGTAGGCAGAAAATATTAGCTAAATAAATTGAGACATAGCTCTGTTTTTATTCAGAAGAAAATGAAGAAGAAGATTAAAAAAATACTTTTTCAATTTCTATTTAATACTTGATGAGTTAAGAGCGAAAAATTGCTTGAAAACTGTAGTAAAACTTAAAAACAATATATTCCAAAAAGTTTGTATACATATAACCAATAAAATCAAGAGCTCGGCGTAGAATTATTGAGCATTTGATAAGAATAGATTATAAAAAAAGAATGTTTTAAGCAGAAATTACAGAAAAAATTTGCAAAAGTCAGTATTGTTGAACCATCTACAAGGTCGGCTTTCTGCTCAGACTTTAAGCAAGCTGTCCGGCTAGCTGACCTGTTTGTATATTAGAATTCGATGCCCAAAAGGTATAACTCTAATTCAAACACCCGAAATAATTGAAATGCTTCTTCAGTGCTCGCGACATAACCATAACAAGCAGTATTGAATGAAGTTTAAAGTTTAGGTGTTCTATGACAGATACTCGAGAGAATTGGTCGGCACGATCAGGATTTATTATTGCAGCCATTGGCTCTGCCGTTGGTTTGGGGAATATTTGGCGCTTTCCATACGTTGCCTATGAAAACGGCGGCGGGGCATTCCTGATTCCTTATCTGATTGCGATTTTTGCAGCAGGTTTACCTCTATTATTTTTAGATTATGCAGTCGGACATAAGTTCCGCAAAGCACCACCGATGGCCTACAAAAAACTCATGAATGCAGAATCTCTGGGTTGGTGGCAGGTCATGGTGACCCTGATCATCGGGATTTATTATGCCAGCGTCCTGTCTTGGGCCGGCAGCTATATGATTTATTCCTTTGGACAGCAGTGGGGCACAGATACACAAGCCTTTTTCTTCAATAGCTACCTGCAAAATGGTGAGGGCTTAACTTTCGGTTTTGTACCAGTCCTGTTCTTTGGTCTGGTGATCGTTTGGGCAGCCGTGATGCTGATTCTTTACGGTGGGGTACGCCGTGGGGTGGAACTGGCGAATAAAATCTTTATGCCTTTGCTGGTGATTTTATTCACAATCCTGGTGATTCAGGCAGTACGTTTACCGGGTGCAGTCGATGGCTTAAATGCTTTCTTTACCCCAAACTGGGAAGCCATGACCAATTATAAAGTCTGGCTGGCTGCTTTCGGTCACATCTTCTTCTCACTTTCAGTGGGCTTCGGGATCATGTTGACCTATGCCTCTTACCTGAAACGTAAGACTAACTTGACCGGTTCGGGCGTTGTGGTGGCATTAGCCAACTCGTCGTTTGAAATCCTGGCAGGTATTGGGGTTTTTGCTGCGCTTGGCTTTATGGCGTTCAGTTCAGGTGCGAAAGTTGAAGATGTGGTCTCTGGTGGTATCGGTCTGGCCTTTATTGCCTTCCCGAAAATCATTTCCAGCTTAGGTGCAGGCGGTGACCTGTTCGGCTTCCTGTTCTTCGGTTCATTGACTGTAGCCGGTATTACCTCCATGGTGAGTATCCTGCAGGTGCCAATTGCGGCATTCCAAGACAAGCTGGGCTGGTCGAAGAACAAGTCAGTGACCATCATTGCGGGTGGTTCAGCAGTTGTATCCACTTTGATGTTCTCGACTCATAGTGCCATTACATTTGTCGACATCATTGACTACTTCGCTAACAACATTGGTATTGTGGGTGGTGGTCTGTTCTCGATTATTTTATTGTCCTGGTTCCGTCGTCCATTGATGAAACAGCTGGAAACACATGTGAACGAGTTTGCCAGTCTGAAACTGGGTGGCAGCTGGAAATTCATGCTGACTGTGATCACGCCCTTATCTTTATTATCGGCATTGGGTTTAACCCTGAAATCAATCATGGCAGAGGGTTACGGTGATTATCCTGCAAGTACGTTATGGATGATTGGTGGGGGTACGATTGCATTCTTTATTCTGGGTGCCATTCTGTTCAGTCTAGTGAAAGATCGTCATAGTTAGGAGAACGAATATGAATACATCTGCATTGATTATGATGATTTTCTCCATGGTTTTATTATGGGGTGGTCTGGCACTGGCTGTCATGCATCTGGCAAAAAATCCAGAAGAACCAGAAGACTAAAAATCTTCACATAAACACATTGTTACTGTAAATGAAAGTCATTATCATCTTTGGTGATAATGACTTTTTTAATGGGCAGACTTATGGGAATTGCTCCCGTTACCGATGCGCAAGTCTATACTGCTTTTGCAGTGACATTTTTGGCAGGTCTGGCTACCTTGGTGGGTGGGGGATTGGTGCTGTTCTTGAAAAAACCCAACTACCGGATTTTAGCCTTTGGACTGGCCTTTGCTGCCGGAGCAATGATCTATGTCTCGCTCACAGAAATTCTAAATAAATCTATTAGTTCTTTTAGCCTGGCCTATGATGAAAAATCCGGTTTTGCTTATGGTACTTTTGCCTTTTTATTGGGTGTGGTACTGGTCTTATTGCTGGATCGATTCGTTCCTAATCCGCATGAAACCATTGAGGCACAATCGAAACAGGATCTGAGTCAGCCGCAATTACTAAGAACAGGACTACTGACGTTATTTGCGATTAGTGCACATAACCTGCCAGAAGGATTGGCGACTTTTTTTGCGACGCTGGAAAGTCCTGCACTGGGTGCACCATTGGCGGTTGCCATTGCGATTCATAATGTGCCTGAAGGTGTTGCGATTGCATTACCGGTTTATGGTGCAACAGGCCGTAAAGACTATGCACTTGTGGCTAGTCTGGTTTCAGGCCTTGCTGAACCTCTGGGCGCTGCGCTGGGTTATTTCATTCTGGCGCCGTATATGAGTCATACCATTTATGGCATGGTGTTTGGGATTATCGGTGGGGTGATGGTTTATCTGGCACTGGATGAACTCTTGCCGACTGCAAAACGTTTTTCTAAAGGTCATGAAACCGTTTATGGTCTGGTCAGCGGTATGGCGGCACTGGCGACCAGTCTAGTGGTTTTTAAATTTGTACAATAAGAAGCTCAAATCAAAATAATAAAAAAGGCAGCCAAAGCTACCTTTTCTTTTAGCAATATCATTTAAGCAGTTTTTTCAATCCGGCAATAGAAGAAGCCATCGCCTTGACCGGTTTTAGGGAGAAGCTGACGACCATGGATCTGTTCAATACCCCAATCGGCTTCAATTTTGATTTCCTTAGCATCTGCATGCTTGCTAAAGAATTCGACCATTTGCTGTTCATTTTCCGCTTTAAGAATTGAACAAGTGATATAGAGCAAGGTGCCGCCGACTTTGAGTTGCTGCCACATATTTTCCAGAATCTGCTTTTGCAGCTCTACTGTCTGGGTAATATCTGTTGAATGACGCAGTAAACGGATATCTGGATGGCGACGCATTACACCGATGGCTGAACATGGCGCATCCAGTACGATACAGTCCGACTGTTCCGGTGCCTGCCAGGTGATGGCATCTGCGGCTTTAATTTCAACATGATCGCCTTCAAGTAACAGACGTTCAAGATTCTCAGTGACACGCGTTAAACGCTTGGCATCCTGATCCAGCGCAATCAGTTTACGCGGCTGATATTTTTCTAGAATATGCGCCGTTTTACCACCCGGTGCTGCACAGGCATCAATCACAAACTTGTCATCGAGATCTGGCAACAAGGTAGCGCAGAGCTGGGCATGTTCATCCTGCACCGAAAAACCGCCGACATCAAAGCCGGGTAAATCAGGTACCTGTACATTGGCATCCAGGACAATTCCGACCTTGGAAACAGTACAGGCGTGAGCCGGAATTTCGTGCTCTTCCAGAATTTCCAGATAGTCTTCACGGCTAACCTGACGTTCATTTACGCGTAAGGTCAGTGGAGCAATCTGTTTCAGTTCATGACTCAGCTCAGTAAGCTGCTCTGGCCAGTCTTTTTTCAGACGTTTAAATAGCCAGCTTGGCAGGCCATGAGCCTGATCCAGTGCTGCCTGAAATTCCGATGTTTCACGTGAAACACGGCGCAGGATGGCATTGACTACGCCACTTAAAGCCTGATAACCAAGTTGCTTTACTGCAGTCACGGTTTCAGAAATGGCAGCATGCGGTGCAATTCGGGTTTCCAGTAACTGGTATAGGCCGACATAGAGACAGGTTTCAACCGTGTCATTATTTAAAGGCTTCACCAGCAGTGGCAGAGTAATACTTTTAAGTGCGTACCATTGACGCAAAGTACCCAAAACCAGTTCATGGAACAGGGCACGATCACGGTCAGCCACTTTCTTTAAATGCAGCGGCAAGATGCTGGCCAGAGATTGTCCTTGCTGTACAGCAAGTAAGGTACGAATCACTTGGGCACGCAAGTTAAGGTGAGATGTGCCTGATTCAGAATGACTCATGCCAATAATTGTCCTACATGTAATTTTTGGGTCTGGTTAATTTGTACCGGATTGAGCGGTTTGCCGCCCGGCCATTGCAGTGAAGTTAAACACACTGCTTTTTCATCACCACAGGCTACATGCACACCCTGTTTATCAATCGCCAGAATCGTGCCGGCTGCATGACAGTGTGCATTTTTTTCTGAGAGTACCGAACCCCAAACCCGCAGGTTGTTATTTTCATCTAGAGGGATAAAAGCCACCGGCCAAGGATTAAAGGCACGGATATTACGGTCAATATTAGAGGCAGTACAGCTCCAGTCAATTCGGGCTTCTGCTTTAGATAGCTTATGAGCATAGACGGTAAGTTCTTCGTCCTGCACTTCCCGTGCGGCTAAATACTGTTGTAATTTTTCTTCAGATTCCAGTACCGCTACAATTGCTTCCGCACCTTGAGCAGCCAGTTTATCGTGCAGGCTAGCTGAAGTATCTTCTGCAGTGATAGGACATAAAGTTTTATACATCATATCACCAGTGTCCAGCCCGGCAGCCATTTTCATGATGGTCACGCCAGTTTCGTGATCACCTGTTGCAATTGCACGTTGGATCGGCGCAGCACCACGCCAGCGTGGCAGCAGTGAACCATGAATATTCAGGCAACCATATTTAGGCGTATCCAGAACCACTTGCGGCAAAATCAGACCATAGGCAGCTACAACCATCACATCAGCATTCAACGCTTTTAACTCAGCCTGAGCAGCAAGACCTTCTTCAGTTGAAGACTTGAAATGAAGTGGCTGATATACCGGAATGTCATGTTCAAGCGCCAGCTGTTTCACAGCAGAAGCGGTAAGTTTCTGACCACGACCGGCTTTACGGTCCGGCTGAGTATAGACCGCCACAATTTCATGATCGGTTTTGAGAAGCGCAGCCAATGCAGTTGCTGCAAATTCTGGTGTGCCTGCAAATATGATTTTCACACATGAAATTCCAAATAAACTTGGCAGCTATTATAAGCTAAAAGCCAAATGGCCGCCTAATCTACAATGCACTTAACTGTTACAGCGATTATAGATTCCTACTTTTAATTAAATTTTATATAAAAAAAACTCATGCAAATTCTAAAAATTATTCATGAAAGTTTTGTATTGTCCGATCCATGATGGCGGTATAGTAGCTTTATTAAGAGATTTTTATTGTCAGCTCACCGAGACCTCTCTATAGACATTTTTGTCTGCATCTACAACGAATAGGTCATCTTGTAAAACAATGGCTTGTAGTATGATAGGTCTAACATTCGACTGATTTAAGCTCATTGTCAGTATGATCTAGCCAGAGTGAACCTTTTTCGGTTCATTTCAAGCTCAAACTTTGTTGGAAATATAAAATGCCTGACTATCGTTCAAAAACATCGACACACGGAAGAAACATGGCGGGTGCGCGTGGCTTATGGCGCGCAACTGGGATGAAGGATGAAGACTTCGGTAAACCGATTATTGCCGTGGTGAACTCATTCACTCAGTTTGTACCGGGTCATGTTCACCTTAAAGATCTAGGCCAACTCGTGGCACGTCAGATTGAACAGGCAGGCGGTGTAGCAAAAGAATTCAATACCATTGCTGTTGATGACGGCATTGCGATGGGTCATGACGGTATGTTGTATTCACTGCCTTCACGCGACCTGATTGCTGACTCGGTGGAATATATGGTCAGCGCACACTGTGCCGATGCCATGGTGTGTATCTCGAACTGTGACAAGATCACTCCGGGGATGTTGATGGCAGCAATGCGTCTGAACATTCCAGTGGTCTTCGTGTCTGGCGGTCCGATGGAAGCCGGTAAAGTAAAAATTCGTGGTAATGACAAAGCCATCGACCTGATCGATGCGATGATCGTCGCTGCAGATGATAACTATACTGATGAAGAAGTTGCGGAATACGAACGTTCTGCATGCCCAACCTGTGGTTCATGTTCAGGCATGTTCACTGCGAACTCAATGAACTGTTTGACTGAAGCATTGGGTCTATCACTTCCAGGTAACGGTTCAACTTTGGCAACGCATGCGAACCGTAAAAAACTGTTCGAACGCGCTGGTTCTCTCATTGTTGAACTGGCAAAACGTCATTATGAACAAGATGATTACAGCGTCTTGCCACGTTCAATGGTGACCAAAGCATCGTATGAAAATGCCATGACTTTGGATATCGCGATGGGTGGTTCAACTAACACAGTACTTCACCTGTTAGCTGCTGCAAATGAAGCAGGTGTAGACTTTACGATGGATGATATCGACCGTCTGTCTCGTAAAGTACCAGTGCTTTGTAAAGTTGCTCCTGCGAAGAATGACGTGCATATGGAAGATGTACACCGTGCCGGCGGTATCATGTCGATCCTCGGTGAACTGGATCGTGCAGGCCTGTTAGATACCTCTGTCGGTACGGTTCACGAAGCAACATTAAAAGATGCTTTGGACAAGTGGGACATCATCCGTACTGAAGATGAGGAAGTGTATAAATTCTTTAAATCAGCACCGGGCGGTGTACCAACTCAAACTGCATTCTCACAAGACCGTTACTACTCACGTCTGGATGGCGACCGTGAAAATGGTGTGATCCGTAATGCAGAACATGCTTTCTCTAAAGACGGTGGTCTGGCTGTACTTTATGGCAACATCGCGCTGGATGGCTGTATCGTAAAAACAGCTGGTGTAGATGAATCAATCCTGAAATTTAACGGGACTGCACGCGTATTTGAAAGTCAGGATTCTGCGGTAGATGCGATTCTGGGTGGTAAAATCACAGCAGGTGATGTAGTTGTGATTCGTTACGAAGGTCCACGTGGTGGCCCTGGTATGCAGGAAATGCTGTACCCAACCAGCTACCTGAAATCTAAAGGTCTTGGTAAAGAGTGCGCACTTCTGACTGACGGCCGTTTCTCTGGTGGTTCTTCAGGTCTGTCGATTGGTCACGTTTCTCCGGAAGCAGCTGAAGGTGGTGCTATTGGTCTGGTTGAAGATGGCGACCGTATCGAAATCGATATTCCAAACCGTACCATTCATCTGGCTGTTGATGATGCGACTATGGCCGCTCGTCGTGCTGCTCAAGATGAAAAAGGCTGGCATCCAGTGGAAGACCGTCCACGTAAGATTTCTAAAGCCCTAAAAGCCTATGCGATGCATACGACTAGTGCGGCGAAAGGCGCAGTACGTGAAATCTAAGCTGTAAATTTTTATAGCGCAAAAAAGCACTCCAGAGGGGTGCTTTTTTTATTTTTGATAATTGCACTACCTCAAATAACTGAATCAGATACACAGAGTCTTACTTTTATCTAAAGATCGCTTTCTATACAATCGAATAAAACCTAGACAGCTTTTAAGCTTCACAAGAATTACATCCAGGACGAATAAAATGAGTAAAGACAATATCCGAGAACATTCTGCTCCCGTCTATGAAGGCATCGAAAATGCACCGGCCCGTTCCATGATGCGTGCCACCGGTTTTCAGGATGAAGACTTTACTCGTCCGTTTATCGGGATCGCGTCGACCTGGGCCAATGTGACCCCTTGCAATATGCATATTGATGGCCTGGCACGTACAGTCGAGCAGGGCGTGAATGCTGCCGGTGGTAAGGGCATTATCTTCAATACCATCACTATTTCTGATGGGATTTCCAACGGGACTGAAGGGATGAAATACTCCTTGCTGTCGCGGGAAATTATTGCCGATTCGATTGAAGCAGTAGTTGGTTGTCAGGCCTATGATGGCGTGATTGCCATTGGCGGTTGTGACAAAAACATGCCGGGCTGCATCATGGGCTTGGCACGCTTAAACCGTCCGGGTCTGTTTATTTATGGCGGTACCATCAAGCCGGGTGAAGGCCATACTGACATGATTTCTGTATTTGAAGCGGTCGGTCAGCATGCCAAAGGCGAAATTAATGCGATTCAGGTGAAACATATTGAAGAAGTGTCTTTGCCAGGGCCGGGTTCTTGTGGGGGGATGTATACCGCCAATTCTATGGCCTCTGCGATTGAAGCTCTCGGCATGAGCCTGCCAGGCTCATCCGCACAGGAAGCGGTGTCTGAAGACAAGCAGATTGACTGTGCCCGTGCTGGTGAAGCAGTGATGAATCTGCTACGTCTGGATATCAAGCCACGTGACATCATGACCAAAGCGGCTTTTGAAAATTCAATTAAAGTATTGATTGCATTGGGTGGATCAACCAATGGAGTGCTGCATCTGTTAGCCATGGCGCATACAGCGGGTGTTGAGCTGAGCCTGGATGACTTTGTACGAATTGGTAAAGAAATTCCTGTAGTCGCCGATGTCCGTCCATCCGGTAAATATCTAATGTCGGAACTGATTGCCATTGGTGGGATCCAGCCATTGATGAAACGCATGCTGGATGCTGGCATGCTAGATGGTTCCTGCCTGACTGTGACCGGAAAAACACTGGCAGAAAACCTGGCAGATGTAGAAGATTATCCTGAAGACCAGCAGATTATTTTGCCATTCGACCAACCGGTGAAAAAAGACTCGCATCTGATCATTATGAAAGGCAACCTGTCACCGAATGGGGCTGTGGCCAAAATTACCGGTAAAGAAGGTCTATATTTCAAAGGACCGGCCCGCGTGTTTGAAGGCGAACAGGGTGCGATGCGCGGGATTCTGGATGGCGAAGTTCAGCCAGGTGAGGTACTCGTGATTCGCGGTGTAGGTCCTAAAGGTGGACCGGGCATGCCGGAAATGCTAAAACCGACTTCTGCTATTATTGGTAAAGGTCTGGGGGATTCAGTCGCACTGATTACTGATGGCCGTTTCTCAGGCGGAAGTCATGGTTTTGTGATTGGTCATGTCACACCGGAAGCCTATGAGGGTGGCCCGATTGGTCTGGTGCAAAATGGCGATGAAATTTCCATTAATGCGGAAACCCGTGAAATGACCTGGCATATTTCGGATGAAGAGCTTGCTGCACGTCAGGCGGCCTGGGTGAAACCGAAACCGAATTACACTCACGGGGCACTGGCGAAATTCGCCAAACTGACCTCTGGGGCGGAGACCGGGGCCGTGACTGACCTAAATCTTGAAATCTAAAGTCCTAGAAAACATTGAACATTTGTTGCTGACTTGATATAAGTTTTGCACAAGACTTATATCAGGTCATAAACATCCTCATAATAGGATGTTGAATAAAACGATCCTGCTGGCAAGGGCTGGCATGACAAAATCTTTTCGAGGCACCTCTCATGTCCCTGCTACGCCGTTGGTTTGATCCAATCCGATCGAGTTGGTTTTACCAGAAACCAGTTCGTCAAACGGTGTTATCTATTGAAGATGGCTTGAGCATCCATTTAAGACTGGATGATGTTTATAGTTATCTGGCGGTACAACAGTTACCGCAACTGGAAGAAATTCTCAGTCCGGAACTGAAGCCACTCAAAGTCATTATTTCAGATCAGCGGGCTGAGCCGCCTAATCAGATGTCTTTTGATGAATGGCAGCACTATTGCCTGAATGATGCCAAAATTTTATCTAAACAGCATCGTTTCAGCTTTCATGAGACCCCAGAATTACCGACAGCTGAAGCCTTAAAGCAGGCAGAAACTATCCTGAGAAATACACCATTACGCGGTCAGGATTTTCTGTATTTGCTAGAAGATGTCTTTCATATGCTCTGGCAAAAACAGAACGGAAAATTACGCACTTTATATGCGATGGCCAGCCGTCATCATGCGCCGCAGAATTTTCCGGAACGAATTTTTGAGCATAGTCCGATTCTGGCCAGTTATTTCCAGTTTGGCGGACGCCAGTATCAGGCGGTAGATGATCTTTTACGTCTGACCCGTCGCCTGAAACAGCAGAGATTACTGACCGGCAATCCGATTTTCCTGATCAATCATATTGAATGGCGTGAGCATCTGATCAGTGATGCTGAAGAGCTGAATGAAATCCAGTCCATGGACCCGGAGCTAGACCTGTATATCGCCCTGGAAGATCCGATTTCCTGGTTGTTGCTGGCTTATATTAAGGAAGAGCTGGCTGATTTTTATAATATCCAGTTGAATGTCTATCCGCTGTCTTATCAGGGACGCGACTGGTTTGACTGGAGTCTGGCGACGCGCTTATCCAAGCGAACTGAAGTCAAATTTACCCCATTCTGCCGGCCAACCGAGCAGGCCGTGATGCCAATGGCACAGTTGTTTTATAGCTGTCCGGAAGAGCAGCGGATTGAAGCCATGTACCAGATTCTGGAAGCGGTCTGGACCCGTGGTTATGATCTGTCTTATGCAGCGCATTTCAAGCGTATGCAGCAGGAACTGAATATTACTGAACTGACTCAGGAAGATGTTCTGGCCAAGTTGCAGGAAAATGACACCTTATGTGAAATGAAGTCCCAGCCGAATTTACCGGTGCTGGAACTGCGTATTGATGGGCAAAGTTATACATTTAATAGCTTATATCGTGTCTGGATGATTGAAAGTATTTTCAGTAATGTGTTAGAAGAAAAGTATAAGAGTGATAACTAAACTGAAAGTGACTGAATAAACATGGAAAAAATCAAAGCTGAATCATTACAACATGCACGTCAACAGATCGATGCCATTGATACAGCTTTAGTCGAGCTGATCGCTGCGCGTCAATTTTATGTTGATCAAACCACCCGTTTTAAAAAAACTGAAACTGATCTGCAATCACCGGAGCGTATGGAGCAGATCGTCGAAAATGTCAAAGCCTTGGCACAACAGCAGGGTGTGGATCAGGCGTTTATTGAACATCTGTACCGAGAAATGTTCCAGTATTTCATTCAGCGTGAACTGAAAGAATTCCGTCCTTAAACAATTTTCAAATCCGATTTTTGCTGATGAATCTGATGAGTTTCAGCACATCCATCTGAAGCCTCAATATTTGCTTGAGGCTTCCTTCTTAAAACCCTGATTTTACTCTATTCGTGATTTTTATAGCATGGGCTTAAATCAATTTAGGGTCATCAGATGACTGCTTTTGTTATTGCTATTTTTGCTCTGGCTGGTCTGATTAAAGGCACCATTGGATTAGGTTTGCCGGCTGTGTCCATGGGTTTGCTGACCATATTTATGAGCCCATTCCAGGCAGCAACTTTACTGATTGTGCCTTCGATGCTGACCAATTTCTGGCAACTCTTTGCCGAAGGTCATGTGCTGAAACTGATTCGCCGTTTCTGGCTATTGCTGGCAGGCATTATTGTGGGTTCAGTCTGGAGTATTTTCCCGACCTTGGGCCATTCTGGATTTCATAGTGAAGCCTTACTGGGCGGGATGCTTGCCCTGTATGGCCTATATGGTCTACTGGCGAAACGGATGCCAGATTTAAGCCAGCATGAAAATTGGCTTTCTCCGATTATGGGATATCTCGGCGGGGCCTTGACCGTGGCAACTGGGGTAGTCGTGATTCCCGTGGTGCCTTATTTGCAAACCCTGCATTTAAAACGTGATGATCTGGTTCAGGCCTTAGGGTTGGTATTTACCACCTCAACGGTGTGTTTGGCAATTTTCCTGCACCAAAACCCGGTGGAAGATATGCCGATTGATTATGCCATGTCGGCGATTGCACTGACTCCGGCCTTGATCGGGATGTGGTGCGGCAAGAAAATCCGTTCCCGTATCCCTGAACAGAAATTCCGGACAGTATTTTTTATCGGCCTGATCGCCTTAGGCAGCTATATGATGCTGCATCAATTCGGCTGGATTTAATTCAGGATTTTTTGTACATCCGCAGAAATGAGGAACTGGCTAAAGTGCTGATAAGCGGTGCTTAGTTCATCAAAGTTCTTTGCAGCTAACAATAACTTGCGGTTGGCCCAATCTCCCGTCAGTTGGATTTGCTGAAATGCATAGAGCTTCGACAAACGTTGTGCAGCACGTTTTGGCATGATCGCGATACCTACACCATTGGCCACAACCTGGGCAATGGCGGCAAAATTTGGTAAGCGTAAACGGTATTGAATCTCACAGTTCAGCAAGCGAGCTTGGGTTTCAATCGACTGCTGCAAAGAGTGATATTGCATCAGACCAACAAAAGGATAATTCAGACAGTCTGCTAATGTTAATGCCTGATTAGCTGCTAAATCATGCTGTTCAGGGCAGATCAGCACCAGAGGATCATCTGAAAATTCCAGAGTCTGTAATTGAGGGGCAGGAAAAAAGCTGGAAATAAGTCCTAGCTTGGCAGTACCACTCGCCAAAGCCGCAATGATGTCATTGCTCTCTGCTTCTTTGAGGTCGATCTGGATATTTGGGTTATTCACCAGATACTGGGGCAATAATAGGGGAAGGTACTCACTTTGTGCTGAAGAGTTACACCATAAGCTGATATTGGAATTGAGTCCTTCACTAAAGCCGGCCATGGCTTGAGACAACTGTTGTCCCTGTTGCAACAGGGCTTGGGCATGTTCAGCAAAGACCTGTCCCGCAAAAGTCATTTTTACCCCAGCAGAATGGCGGCTGAACAGACTGACCTGATATTGCTGTTCCAGCTTTTTAATCCGCTCACTTGCTGCCTGTAAGGAAATGGCAGAGCGTTCAGCACCTTTGGTCAGACTACCTGTGTCGACTATATTGAGAAAAAGACGTAAATCAAAAAAATCCAGACGCATCGGCAGGATGCTCATATAAAAGATCAGGCCTATTTAAACAATTCTTACGATATAAAAAAAGCAGCCTGGAGGCTGCTTGAAAATTTAAGTCTTCGAATTATTTTTTATCGACCAGGCTAAAGAACCAGTTCAGGAATAACGCAGCAAAGGTCGCTGTACCAATTCCACCTAGGTTAAAGTTACCGAAGGTCAGGGCAAAGTCACCCGTACCCAGAATAATCGTTACTGCTGCCACCATCAGGTTTTTGTTCTGTGAAAAATCGACTTTATTTTCGATCCAGATTTTCGCACCGGCAATAGTAATCAGACCAAAGACCACAATTGAGGCGCCGGTTAAAATCGCTGTTGGAATGGTATGAATAATCGCACCAAATTTCGGCGATAAACCTAGGAATACCGCAAATACACCGGCAACAGCAAAGATAATCGTCGAGTAAACCCGGGTAACGGCCATCACACCGATGTTCTCACCATAGGTGGTCATACCCGGTGCGCCCACACCACCTGCCAAGGTAGTTGCAATACCGTCCGCTACAAAGGCTTTACCGATATGCGGATCCAGATTTTCCCCGGTCATGGCACCCACCGCTTTAATATGTCCCAGGTTTTCTGCAATCAGAATCAAGGCAATGGGTGCAATGATCAGCATGGCATTGGTATCAAATACAGGTGCATGGAAGCTCGGAACACCAAACCAGCCCGCTTGCTGAATGGGCGCAAAATCAATTGCAGTCCCATAGCCCATCACATTACTTAAAATGTAGTAAATGAAGTAAGCCAGCAATAAACCGATCAAGAGCAATAGACGCTGTACCAGACCTTTGGTAAACACCGCAATAGAACCCATACACAGTACGGTCACCAGTGACATCCACATATTAAAGGTATTGCCCATGACGTTTTTCACAGTCACAGGGGCCAGGTTCAGACCGATAATCATTACCACCGCACCGGTCACCACCGGCGGCATCAATTTTTCAATCCAGCGGGTTCCCGTTGCCATGACCAGAACACCCATCAAGGCATAAAGCACACCACATACAATAATCCCGCCAGCGGCGACACCAATATTTGGATTCAGTCCGCCAGCACCTGCATAGCCGGTTGCTGCAATCACCACCCCAATGAACGCAAAGCTTGAACCCAGATAACTTGGTACACGACCACCCGTGATCAGGAAGAACAGGATGGTACAGATTCCCGACATTAAAATGGCCAGATTGGGATCAAAACCCATTAGAAATGGCGCCAGTACCGTCGCTCCGAACATGGCAAAGGCATGTTGTACCCCCAAGATCAGGGTCTGGGCAGGCGGTAAATACTCTGCGGTACCTACTGGTCGTGCATCGATACTACCCTCATAAGGGCGCCACTTGGGAAACCAATTGGACATAAAATGAGCACTCAAAAGATAAATTGTGCACATCATACTCTTGTTTTTTAGAAGATTTAATCACTGAAACAAAATTTTTGTTCAAATTAATTCTATGACTTTATTTGATATTTTACCGTGCGGTAAAAGTTTTTTAAATCAAAACTAAAGTTAAATCAGTGGATTAATTCCCGGACAATTCATATTCAACTTCTATAAGTAATTTTAATTTGATATATAAATAAAGCTTTTTTTGGCTATTGACTGATCAATAAAAAAGCACATCGTGTAGATGTGCTTTAAATGGAAGAGAAAAAAATCAACCGGTATTTCGTAAACCGGCGGCAATGCCGGCAATACTGACCATCAAGGCATGATCGACTGGCGTGTGTTCAGCCTGCTGCTGTTCCAGATATAATCGACGACGTTTCATCAATTCGGCTTGCAGTAAATGGAGCGGTAACAGATAAGGTTTACGCACGGTCATGGACTGGTCCAAGACACCATTACTGCTCAGCAGTTTTGATTCATCTTTTAAAGTGAGTAGGGTCTGGATGGCATCTTGCAAGCGTTGACGCAGTTCCGTGCCGAGCTCTTTCAGGTCTTCATCCTGAGTCAGATGTGATTCGTAATAGAGCGCGACATTGCTGTCTGCTTTGGAGAGTACCATTTCCAGCATATCAATTAAGGTCTGGAAATAAGGCCATTCGGTTAGCATCTCATCCAGAATTGTACGTTGCCCTTGATCCAGTACTTCATTTAATGCGGCACCGGTACCCAGCCAAGCCGGTAACATCAAACGGATCTGGGTCCAGGCAAAGACCCAGGGAATAGCACGCAAGGATTCAATCCCGCCGCTAACCTTACGTTTGGCAGGACGTGAACCCAGTGGCAACATTTGTAATTCCAGTTCTGGGGTCACGGTACGCAGGTATTTCACGAAATGCGGATTTTCACGTACTGTCTGACGATAGACCTGTACCGACAGATCGGTCATCTTATGCATCAGATCACGCCATTCCGGTTTCGGTTCGGGTGGCGGTAATAAAGTCGCTTCCAGCGTCGCCGCTGTATAAATTTCCAGATTTTGTAGCGCGATTTCTTCCAGACCAAATTTAAAGCGAATCATTTCACCTTGTTCAGTCACCCGAATGGCCCCTGAAATAGAGCCTGGTGGTTGCGAGAACAAGGCTTGCTGGGTGGGTGCACCGCCGCGGCTGATCGAACCGCCACGGCCATGGAACAAGGTCAACTGGATACCATGCAGTTTAGCAACTGCGGTCAGTTCTTCCTGCGCACGGTACTGTGCCCAGTTGGCTGACATAAAGCCGGCATCTTTGGCCGAATCCGAATAACCAATCATGACCTCGTGCTTGCCCTGAATATGCTGCTTGTACCAGTGCATATTAAAGAGTGTCGACATGGTGTCAGCAGCGCCGTCGAGATCTTTTAAGGTTTCAAATAAAGGCACTACCCGTAAAGGCTGTTTGATCCCGGCTTCTTTTTGCAGCAGCAAGACGGCCAGCACATCACTTGGATATTCGGCCATGGAAATAATATAGGCACCCAGAGACTCACTTGGCTGTTCGGCCAATGTGCGCATGGTGGTAAACACTTCCTGTACATCTGGATGTTCAATCAGGCTACCCGCTGGTTCATTCAGGTGTTTAGGTAGTAGAGGCCGTTTACTTTGCAGTTCCTGCAACAGGAAGTTTTGACGGGCCTGTTCAGTCCAGGTTTCGAAATTACCCAGACCCAGATATTCAGTAATGGCTGAAATGGCCTGACGATGACGACCGGATTCCTGACGGATATCCAGTTTGAGGAGTTCAATGCCGAAACAGTTCACCCGGTAAATCAGGTCCAGCAGACTGCTATTGGCAAGTTCTGCCAGATTGCACGCCATCAATGAGCGATAACAGGTCAGTAACGGTTTTAATAACTCATCTTTACTTTTAATGACCCGACTATCATCCGCATCTTTGCCATGCAGTTTTTCAGCCAGCCAAGCACGGGTAATTTTTAGACGTTCACGTATATCGCGTAAATATTCACGGTAAGGTTCAGGATGTTGGTGGCCTAACGCCTGTGTAATTTCATCACTGCATTGCTGAATAGAAAGTTCCCAGCGCAGGTTTTCAATATCACGCAAATACAGGTCGGCTGCTTTCCAGCGCGACAACCACAAGACTTCCTGAGTCACATTATGTGTCACATTCGGATTGCCATCCCGGTCACCCCCCATCCAGGAAGCGAAACGTACCGGAGCAACATCTAGCGGCAAAGTCTGGCCACATTGTTCCTCAACCATGCCGTTCAGTTCACGGATGAATTTGGGTACAGCATTCCAGAGGGTTTGTTCAATTGTCGTAAAGCCCCATTTGGCTTCATCCACCGGGGTTGGACGATGCTGACGGATTTCATCAGTTTGCCAGGCAGAACTGATGAGCTGTTTTAAGTCAGCCAAAACTGCCTGACGTTCACGCGGGGTTAGCTTCTGCTGGTCGAATTTGGACAGGGCATTATTGATGCCATCATATTTCTGGATCAGGGTGCGTCGGCTGACTTCTGTTGGATGTGCGGTCAGCACCAGTTCAATCTTTAATTCACAGATTTGCTGATATAAGGTTTCTGCAGAAATTTCTTGCTGTTTGAATTTTTCAAATAAAGGAACCAGAGGATTTGGAGATTCTGTGCTTTCCTCAAATTCGCTTTGACGGCGACGACGTACCACATGGTACTGTTCGGCAATATTGGCAAAGTTTAAGAAATGGGTGAAGGCACGGGTCAATGGCAGGATTTCATGATCTTCTAAAGTCAGGAATAATTGTTCCAGCTGTTTTTCTGCTTCCACCTGTCCATCGCGAGCGCCTTTCGATAAGGCCCGAATTTGCTCGACCTGATTAAACAAATCTTGCCCCGCATGTAACTTCAGGGTTTCTCCCAGCAAATTACCCAGTAAACGTACGTCTTCGCGTAGAGGTGCATCAATCTGTTGAACCATTTTTTATATCCCTCCGATTCTTCCTTTGACTATACCCCGACTGCATGACAATCCAAGTCTTTTGCAGACAAAAGTTGAATATCATTTGTTGATAATTGGATGAATTTTAGTCCTTACGCTGTTGCAAGGATCAGGCCAGATAGAAGAAATTTAACGGGAAATTGCATATTTCAGCATAAAGATCTCGATGGCCTGCTGAATGATCTGATGGCGTTGCTGCATGTCAGGTAACGGGCTTAAATCCAGTAAGACTTTGTGATGTCGCATACCTAACAGTAAGGACACTATCAGTTCGGTCTGATGCTGCGGATCATCAGTCTGGATAAATTGATGTTGCTGCGCCTGCTCAAAGAAATCATGCCAGGCCTGATTCAGCTTGATATGTGAGGCTGTATAAAAACGTTCCGCCAACGGATTTTTTTCATAGGCCAGTTGCATGATGAGCAGGTCCAGTTTGAGAGCTTCCGGCAGATTGGCAATATTGAATGAGCGCAGACAGATCTGATACAGCTCCTGCTGAAAATCACTATCAGGCTGCAGAACTTTAGGAGATTCTTGCAGAATTGCCTCACAGGTTTCTTCAACCGCACAGCTAAACAGCGTGGCCTTATCCTGAAAATGATTATAGACAGTGAGTTTGGTTACACCTGCCTCCAGCGCAATCTGGTTCATGCTGGAACCATGATAACCATGCTGTAAAAACAGCTGTTTCGCTGCGTTCAGAATACGCTGGCGTTTCTCCAGATCCTTGGGCCGTCCAACCGGTATTTGCACAATTTCATCCAAAAAAATTCAATATGGTCATTGTTTTAACTGCAGAATCCTAATTAGTGTACCGGGTGGTATATTAATTAAAAAATAAGCAATTTATATATCTACCTATTTTGCCCTAAAAATGATGATTAGATAAGAGCGAACAATAATGAGCACGATACAGAGCGCACTGGCTGGCATGATCGTCCTATGCAGTATGGCTTTCTCAGGATGTAGCAAGGACAGCGCTGCAGCAGAACAGGAAGTTCCATTTGTCATGGTGACCACACCGAAAACTTCACATCAGGAATTGAAAAGCTATGCCGGTGATGTCCAGGCACGTCAGCAAACAGCACTGGCATTCCGGGTAGGCGGGCAGGTCACCCAGCGTTTTGTCGATGTAGGTGATCAGGTAAAATTTGGGCAGATCTTGGCGACCCTAGATGTGAAAGATGCCCAGCTCCAGCTCAATGCAGCACGTGCCCAGCTGGAAAGTGCCCAATCGGCCAGTAAAATTGCTCAGGATGAATTACAGCGTTTCAAGCAGCTGTTACCCACCAATGCCGTGAGCCGTTCACAATATGATGCGATTGAAAATCAATACAAGGCAGCCGCGTCAAATCTGAAACAGGCCCAGTCTAATTATGATACGGCTAAAAATCAGACTGCTTATAACCAGCTCATTGCCAATAAAAGTGGGGTAATTACTGCACGTAATATCGAAATTGGTCAGGTCGTTGCAGCAGGGCAGGCGGCCTTTGAACTGGCGATAGCCGGTGAGCGTGAAGTCGTGATTGGGGTTCCTGAACAGGCGATTTCCGAAATTAAAACCGGTCAGCCGGCCTGGGTCACGTTATGGTCCAAACCGAATGAAAAATTCGCCGCCTTTGTTCGTGAGATTTCACCTGCAGCAGATCAATCGCGTACCTTCCGGGTGAAAGTGGCTTTACGCGAAGGGAACAGCCAGATCCAGCTCGGTCAGAGTGCCCGGGTGTTCTTCCAGAACAGTCAGGACAATATCCTTAGCGTTCCTTTATCCAGCGTTTCAGCGACCGATCAGCAGGCCTATGTGATGGTAGTCAAGCCGGATCATACCATCCGCAAAGTGCCGGTTCAGCTGGGTGCTTATGGCCGTGATTCTGTACCAGTTCTCAGTGGGTTAAAGGCTGATGATTATGTGGTGATTGGTGGGGTGCATCTGCTGCGTGACCAGCAAAAAATAAATCCGATTGACCGTGAAAACCGTAGTGTGAAAATTCAGGCAGGGAGTTAAATATGAACTTTAACCTGTCTGAATGGGCCTTAAAGAATAAAGGTCTGGTACTGTATTTCATGATCCTGCTCGGTTTGGTGGGCATCGTATCCTATTCCAAACTGTCACAAAGTGAGGATCCGCCGTTTACCTTTAAGGTGATGGTAATCCAGACCTACTGGCCGGGTGCCAGTGCTAAAGAAATGTCCTTACAGGTCACCGACCGGATTGAAAAAGAGTTGATGACTACCGGACAGTATGACCGGATCATGGCCTATTCCCGTCCGGGAGAATCCATGGTGACTTTTATTGCCAACGATTCTTTGGCTTCCAAGGATGTCGCGGATGTCTGGTATAACGTTCGTAAGAAAATCAATGATATTCGCCATGAATTACCGCAAGGCGTACAAGGTCCATTCTTTAATGATGAGTTTGGTGATACCTTTGGCAACATCTATGTCATCAAGGGCAATGACTTCGATTATGCGACGCTTAAAGAATATGCCGACCGTTTACAGTTACAGTTGCAACGGGTCAAGGATGTCGCCAAAGTTGAACTGATTGGACTCCAAGACCAGAAAATCTGGATCGAAATCTCCAACACCAAAGCTACCCAGCTCGGTATTCCGGTCACTGCCATTCAGCAGGCACTGCAGCAGCAAAATGCCATGACTCAGGCGGGCTTTTTTGAAACCGGTTCTGACCGGATTCAGGTGCGGGTCAGTGGTGCGCTGAATAATGTCGAAGAACTGCAGCAGCTACCTTTACTGGTGAATGGCAAGACCATCCAGCTTGGCGATGTGGCGGAGGTTTATCGTGGCTTTACTGATCCAGCACAACCGCGTATGCGCTTTATGGGCGAAAATGGCATCGGTATTGCCGTATCGATGCGTAAAGGCGGCGACATCATTGCCTTGGGTAAAAATCTGGAACAGGAATTTGCTCGATTGCAGAAAACTTTGCCTCTGGGGATGGATCTGCAAAAAGTTTCAGATCAGCCGGTAGCGGTGAAACGCAGTATTAATGAATTTATGAAAGTTCTGGCCGAGGCCGTGATTATTGTTCTCTTGGTGAGTTTTTTCTCACTCGGTTTTCGTACCGGTCTGGTGGTGGCGTTCTCGATTCCACTGGTACTGGCGATGACCTTTGCCGGGATGCAACTGTTTGATGTTGGTCTGCATAAGATTTCTCTGGGTGCCCTGATTCTGGCACTTGGCCTTCTAGTGGATGACGCAATCATTGCCATTGAAATGATGGCAATCAAAATGGAGCAGGGTTTTAGCCGCTTACAGGCGGCAGGTCATGCCTGGCGGACGACTGCTTTTCCAATGCTGACCGGAACACTGATTACTGCTGCCGGTTTCCTGCCGATTGCGACAGCAGCATCCAGTACCGGGGAATATACCCGCTCGATTTTCCAGGTGGTGACGCTGGCGTTATTAGTATCTTGGATTGCCGCAGTTCTGTTTGTGCCTTATCTGGGTGACAAACTCCTGCCAGATTTCAATAAAGATCTGGTGCAGAGAGCACCATGGTATCAACGTCTCTGGGCGCGTTTAGGCAAACGCCCTGAACCGGAGCCGCTGGTGCATCATGCCGGTGAACATCATGATCCTTATCAAACCAAGTTCTATCAGGGCTTTCGCCGTTGGGTGAATATCTGTGTTACCTACCGTAAAACGGTCATCGCGGCGACTGTCGGGATTTTTGTGCTATCCATTTTGATGTTTAATCTGGTGCCTAAACAATTCTTCCCGCCATCGAACCGTGCCGAAATTCTGGTAGATCTGAAACTGGAAGAGGGCGCTTCATTAAAAGCGACTGAGGCTGCAGTGAAAAAAGTTGAAAACTTCCTGTCCAAACAGGAGGGGATTGATAATTATGTGGTCTATGTCGGTACCGGTTCACCGCGTTTCTATTTGCCATTAGACCAGCAATTGCCGCAAGCCAGCTTTGCCCAGTTTGTGGTCTTGGCTTCATCACTTGAAGACCGCAATGAAATCCGTAAATCTTTAAGTGACCAGATTCGGGTGCTGTTACCAGAAGCCCGTACCCGCGTATCTCTGCTGGAAAATGGCCCACCCGTTGGCTATCCATTACAGTTCCGCGTATCGGGTGAAGATCTGGGATTAGTCCGCCAATGGGCACAGAAAGTTGCAGCAACGGTCGGAGACAATCCGAATACCACCAATGTGCATCTGGACTGGGGTGAACCAAGTAAAGTGATTAAGCTGGATATTGATCAGGACCGCGCCCGTCAGTTGGGAGTAAGCAGTAGCGATTTGGCGAATTTCCTGAATAGCTCAATTTCTGGAACTGCGATTGATCAATATCGTGAAAAACGTGAACTGATTGAAATCCGTTTACGGGGTGATCAGGCTGAACGTGTCGATGTCGGTTCACTGAGTAGTCTGGCTGTACCAACTACAAATGGGAGTTCAGTTCCTCTGGCCCAGATTGCCAAGATCGAATACAGCTTTGAAGAAGGCCTGATCTGGCATCGGAACCGCTTGCCGACTATTACGGTACGGGCTGATATCCGGACGCAACTGCAACCGGCAACCGTGGTCAACGAGCTGAAAGATCAGTTGGCGCAGCTCAGATCAGAAATGCCAAGTGGCTATCTGATTGAAGTAGGCGGAACAGTCGAAGAATCTGCGCGTGGGCAGAATTCAGTGAATGCGGGTATGCCATTATTTTTAGCGGTTGTGATGACTTTGCTGATGATCCAGCTTAGAAGTATCTCACGTGCCTTCATTGTCTTCCTGACAGCGCCATTGGGTATTATTGGCGTGGTCTTATTCCTGTTAATTTTCAATAAACCTTTTGGCTTTGTGGCCATGCTAGGCACGATTGCTTTGTCAGGCATGATCATGCGTAACTCGTTGATTCTCATTGACCAGATTGAACAGGATATTCAGGCCGGTGAGTCGCAATGGAATGCAATTATCAATGCCACAGTGCGCCGTTGCCGTCCGATTGTTCTGACTGCACTGGCTGCCGTTCTGGCCATGATTCCTTTATCCAGAAGCATTTTTTTCGGGCCAATGGCGGTTGCCATTATGGGAGGATTGATCGTTGCAACGCTATTAACGCTGTTTTTCCTGCCAGCCTTATATGCACAATGGTTTAAAGTGAAAAAAAGTTTAAATTCTGTTTAAATTTGTCATAATTTCAGGTGCGAAATATTGAAAATTTCAATATAGTAGTACCTGATTTTTTAATAATTCAAAAAAGACATACTGCTGCGGAACTCGCTTGTGCTGGGCCGCACACTAAGGTTGACTAAACATGACTCAAGACACACTCACCAAGATGCGACGCTCCGTGGCGATGGCTTATGTCTTCATGTTTTTTGCTTTGTTTACAGTGGTAAGCGGCATATTCGCCTACTGGTATGCACGTAAGGTGACCCAGATTGATTATGCCGAAGTCTGGTTACAGGCACAGGCACTCTGGATCATGCGTAATATTGTAATTTATTCAGTACTCGCGATTTTTGCAGCGCTCTGGTTCATTCCATTATTTTTCTTCGCCTGGGATAGCCAGCTTTGGGTGAAAGCCTGCACAGTCGCAGGTGTAGTATTCAGCTTTATTGCCATTATTTTCCTCATTAATGCCTGGTTAAAAGGTATCTTCAAATTTTCTCAAAACAAAGCCGTATTCTAAGCTTTCAATTTTTTTTCAGAATTCCCCTTGTAAAGCTGGGTTTAACCCCAATTTTAGACCACAGTCAATATTAAATAGAATTCCGTGAGGAGCATCGCCAGACATGGCTAAACGTGATTATTATGAGGTTTTGGGCGTCTCTAAAACCGCTAGTGATGATGAAATTAAAAAAGCCTACCGTAAGTTGGCGATGAAATATCATCCAGACCGTAACCCGGACAATCCTGAAGCTGAAGAGAAGTTTAAAGAAGCTTCAGAAGCGTATGAAGTTCTGTCAGACAGCGAAAAACGCAGCATGTACGACCGTATGGGCCATCAAGCCTTTGAAGGTGGTATGGGCGGTGGTGCTGGCGGCTTCGGTGGTTTCAGTGCGGAAGATATTTTCAGCCAGTTTGGGGATATTTTCGGTGGAGCCTTTGGTGGGGGGGGCCGTGGCCAGCAACGTCAACGCCGTGGTTCAGACTTACGCTATGTGATGGAATTGACGCTTGAAGAAGCAGTCAAAGGCGTTAAGAAAACCATTACTTTTACTGCACCAGCACCATGTGACGCCTGTGATGGTAAAGGTTCTAAAAATCCGAACGATGTTGAAACCTGTCCAACCTGTCATGGTGCCGGCCAAGTACGTATGCAGCAAGGTTTCTTCTCGGTACAGCAAACCTGTAGTACCTGTCGTGGCCAGGGCAAGATCATTAAGAACCCATGTAATAAATGTCATGGATCAGGTGTATCTGACCGTCAGCAAACCCTAGAAGTTACTATCCCAGCCGGGGTGGACAATGGCGACCGCGTACGCTTGACTGGTAAAGGTGAAGCGATTCGTGATGGCCAATCAGGTGATCTATACGTTGAAGTCGTGGTACGTGAACACGAAATCTTCCAGCGTGACGGTGCAGATCTGTATATGGATGTGCCAATTTCAATTGCGGATGCAGCTTTGGGTAAAGAAGTTCAGATTCCGACATTAGATGGTCGTGTCAGCCTGAAAATTCCTGAAGGTACGCAAACCGGTAAACTGTTCCGCCTACGTGGTAAGGGCGTGAAACCAGTACGTTCAACCATGCAAGGTGATCTGCTTTGCCGTGTTGTTGTAGAAACACCAGTGAACCTGACTGCACGTCAACGTGAACTGTTGAAAGAGTTGCAAGCGACCATGGAAGATGAGGGCAGCCAGTCTTCTCCAAAGAAAAAATCTTTCTTTGATCGGTTGTTTGACTGATCTGGATAGATAAAAAAGGACGCTCAGGCGCATTGCTGTCCCACAATTTTTCACAAGAGGAAGCTCAAATGAGCTTCCTCTTGTTTTATGGGTATTTTATCGGGTGAAAATAAAGCTTTTAAAGTTCTTCTTTCAAACAAATTCACTTGAATTATT
>NZ_VOZV01000037.1:0-28010 GCF_013419565.1 Acinetobacter sp. YH12072
GGGCAAATTGTAGGTTTTATCTCAGGTTCAAATTTAAGATTTTAGCAGCACTCCAAACTCTACAATTTGCGTATAGTGGTAGCTAATCACTATATCAATCAAGATACAAGCAGCACTGCTGCGCAAGAGAGAGGTTATTTATACTTTTCCAAAAACTTCTCCAACTCCTCCGTCACCACCACCCTTTTTCTACCCTTCAACTGGTCCTTATCCAGCAAACCTTCTGAATCTACGACTAGTACTTTATGTCCATCCTGTTTTAAACGATCTACACCTTCAAACAGCATTCGGGCACCGACATCATGCATCAAAGTGAGATTAGTCAAATCGAGGATAATGGTACTTTTACCTTCAGGTTCATCCTGCAAAATGCGTAGCAGCATTTCAGACTCAGTAAATTGCAGCACTCCACGCAGTTCATAAACCACGACGTTATTCTTTTTACCCACCGTATAACGGCTTTGCAGAATGGTCTGTGCTGACGGTGTACCTTCCATGAGATGCAGTCCCATATCGTGCGATAGATTTTCAAAGATTCTGACACCACGCACACTGTTACCATGCTCATCAATTTTTGGAGAAAATACCGCAATCCCCACTTGCCCTGGCAGCACTCCAATAATGCCACCTGCCACGCCGCTCTTGGCAGGAATACCCACCGTGGTCAGCCAGTCCCCAGCAGCATCGTACATACCGCAGGTCAGCATGACACTGAGCAATTGCCGGACTAAAGCCCGATCCAGCATGCGCTTACCTGTCTTGGGATGCACACCACCATTGGCCAAGATACTGGTAATCACCGCCAGATCTTTGACGGTGACCTTAATTGCACACTGCTTGATATAACCATGTACGATTTCTTTAGGATCTTCATCCAGCACACCAACGGTACGTAGCATGTAGCCAATCGACATATTACGAAAAGCCGTTTTAATCTCAGAATTATACACCTGCTCATCAAAGGACAATTCACGTCCAGCCAGCCCACTGAGAAAACGGCGTAACTGTTCAGCACGTGATACTGTTTTTTTGGCAGGAATCAGAGAATGTGTGGTAATCGCGCCAGAATTAATCATCGGATTTTTGGGAATATTCCGTTCTTTTTCTAACGAAATCTGGTTAAAGGCCTCTCCCGAAGGTTCTACACCCACTTTTTCCAGAACCTGTTTTAGCCCTAGCTCTTTGATTGCAAGCGCATAGGCAAAAGGCTTGGAAAGAGACTGCATGGTAAATTCAACGTCATCATCCCCGGCAGAATAAATGGTCCCGTCTACGGTCGATAGTGCAAGTCCGAGCTTGTCAGGATTAACCGACGCGAGCTCAGGAATGTAATCTGCCAGTGCGCCTTTTTTATTATCATGACAAGCAGAAAGCACATGATTCAAGTAATCCGGTACCGGCGTTTTCATGGCAAATGCTCCCATCTCAATCTTTTATATCATTTTTATTAAAACTGAATACTGAAGACGGTTTTGCTACTTTTATGCAGTTTTATGTTGTGAAAATGGGATATGGACAAAAGAGATAGAGGAAATAAATGAATTCATTGGACAAGATCAGGAAGCTTAAAATAGATAAATTATAAAGATGAGCATACTATTTTCAGATTACAGGTCTATTTCTATCGAGCAATAAACCTGTAACCGATGACAACCAGCTTGATCTTGCAAACAGATTATTTCACCTTAGTTTTGCGAATCATCTTATACAATACTTTTGGCGATAGACGTGACACTAGAACACCCAGTTTTTCTTTAGAGCCCCCCACCACGATATATTCTTCACCACGTTTCAACGCTTCTACAGTCTGACGGGCAAAATCAGCCGGTTCCAGGCCATTTTCAATCGCTTCATCCTGCTTGGCCTGAGGTTTGCCTTCCCCATTTAAGGCATTAAAAGACACATTAGTTTTAATAAAGCCCGGAAAAATCACGGATACCTGAATACCCTGATCTGCCATTTCAGCGCGCAGGCTATTCGCCCACATATGAATCGCGCCTTTGGCTGCTGAATAAGACGCCCGATATTGAGTTCCAAGCAGGCCGGCCACACTGGAAATAAAAGCAATCCGGCCAGATTTCTGTTTTAAAAATGTCGGTAAAACTGTTTTGGTGAAAAACACCTGAGAGAAATAATCGACTTCCATAATGGCGCGTTCAGTCTGCATGGTGGTTTCCTGAATCAGGGCACGCTGGCTGAGTCCGGCATTATTGATTAGCCAATCAATGCGGCCTTTCTCACTCAGCACCTGTTCATAAGCCGTGCGTACCTGACTTTCATCAGTAATATCGGCCACGACTGAGATGTGTTGATCAGGATTCACCAGTCCTGAACGGACTTTTTCCAGTTCTTCCAAACGTCGTGCAGTCAATACTATCTGTGCACCTTGGGCAGCACATTCTTCAGCCAGTGCCTTACCAATTCCTGAAGATGCTCCGGTAATCCAGACTACTTTTCCCTGTAAATTTTCTAGTTTTGCCATTAAATCCTGTCACCCTCTTTATATGAATGTGTTCCTGGCGGCATTTCATCTTCCAGAAATGCCAGCAACTGCTCAAAATAATAACTCATGGTATCCGCATCATAGAGGCTACCGAGTTTATCAAAACGTTTATAACCCAGTTGTGTGGTCAGGTGAATCACACCATTCAATGTTTTATCCACCACCACATTAAATTTCAGCATCTTTTTTGGTTCACGTACCAGATGCGTCACACCCTGATCCACCACCTGAATAAAAGCTTTCAATGCCGGTGAGACATACTGGTTATTGCCACTTTTCATCTGCTCCACGCAGCCCAGCAGTTCCATGATCAGCATGCGCTCTACCGGATAGCGAACAAAATATCCGTCCTCATTTTCATGGGTCATTTTGTACAGATAGTTCACCATAGGAATCAGTCGGTCATTACCAAAAAACGAAACTGACCATGGCATATATTTGCGAGTCGTTTCTAAAATCTGTTGAATGACTTTTTCAGATTCCTGATCTGGGGAGCTTGAGAGCTGCACCACACGGCCAAAAATCTGGTCAATAATTTCACAGGCAATATCGGCCAGATTTTCACCGAGCAGTTTGGCCAGGCTTTCCTGCTCACCGGCATTAAATCGGGAATGCAGGTCTTTAAAGCGTTGATGGGTATCGGGGTGAATCTTGAGAGAAATGCTATAGCTCATCTTGTTATCCTTTTTTTAATCGTCTGCGATGAGTCGCGTTTTTATCAATCTATCATACGTTGAGTTCAGGCAACTGCCAATTGGCGAAAGTTTGCTTTTGGTTAAGCTGCCGCATGCCTTGATTTTTTTGCTACAATAGATGCAATTTTTTATCCACTTTTGATCTGTTTAGACTATGACTGATTCAGCGCAAAATATTGCTACGACCTACGATCCGACCGAGATCGAGAAAAAATGGTACCAAACCTGGGAAGAGCGCGGTTACTTCAAGCCGTCTCAAAAAGGTGAATCATTCTGTATCATGATTCCGCCGCCAAACGTCACTGGTAGCTTGCACATGGGTCATGGTTTTAACAATGCCATCATGGATGCCTTGACTCGTTATAACCGTATGTCAGGCAAAAATACCTTATGGCAGCCAGGTACTGACCATGCGGGGATCGCAACTCAGATGGTTGTTGAGCGTCAGTTAGGTGCTCAAGGCGTAAGTCGTCATGATCTGGGGCGTGAGAAGTTC
This sequence comes from Acinetobacter sp. YH12072, assembly GCF_013419565.1. Lineage (NCBI taxonomy): Bacteria > Pseudomonadati > Pseudomonadota > Gammaproteobacteria > Moraxellales > Moraxellaceae > Acinetobacter > Acinetobacter sp. YH12072. The sequence goes on from NZ_VOZV01000037.1 coordinate 3,695, forward strand.
ATCGAAAAAGTCTGGGAATGGAAAGAACAGTCTGGCGGTAACATTACCCGTCAAATCCGTCGTTTGGGTTCTTCAGTAGACTGGTCACGTGAACGCTTCACCATGGATGAAGGTTTATCCAATGCCGTTAAAGAAGTATTCGTGAAACTGCATGAAGAAGGCCTGATTTACCGCGGCAAACGTCTGGTGAACTGGGATCCTAAACTGCAAACTGCCCTGTCTGACCTTGAAGTAGAATCTGATAAAGAAGAACAAAGCTCATTGTGGCACTTCAAATATTTCTTTGAGGATAAATCGCTGCGCACTCAAGATGGCAAAGACCATATTGTCGTTGCAACCACTCGTCCAGAAACATTACTCGGTGATACTGCGGTTGCGGTCAACCCTGAAGATGAGCGATATGCACATCTTGTCGGCAAAAATATTGTATTGCCAATTACTGGCCGTACCGTTGCCATCGTTGCTGACGAATATGTAGAAAAAGAATTCGGTACAGGCTGTGTGAAAATTACGCCTGCGCATGACTTCAATGACTATGAAGTGGGTAAACGCTGTGGTCTGGCACTGATCAATATCTTCAACAAAAATGCCGAAGTTCTGGCTGAGTTTGAATATATCGAAAAAGCCGGCGAACAGATTTCTAAAACCATCCCTGCACCTGCAGACTACATTGGTTTAGAACGTTTTGAAGCGCGTAAAAAACTGGTTGAGCAAGCTGAAGCAGAAGGCTGGTTAGATCAAATCCAACCTTACACTCTGAAACCACCTCGTGGTGACCGTTCAGGCGTGATCGTTGAGCCACTTCTAACAGACCAATGGTATGTAAAAATTGCTCCACTGGCTGAACCTGCTATTGAAGCGGTTAAAGATGGCCGTATCAAGTTCGTTCCTGAGCAGTACAGCAATATGTACATGTCATGGATGAACAACATTCAGGACTGGTGTATCTCGCGTCAATTATGGTGGGGTCACCGTATTCCGGCCTGGTACGATGCTGAAGGCAATGTATTTGTCGGTCGTAACGAAGAAGAAGTTCGTGCGAAACACGGTATTGCACCTGAAGTTGAATTGAAACAGGACGAAGATGTACTGGATACCTGGTTCTCTTCTGGTTTGTGGACATTCTCAACATTAGGTTGGACTGGCGACGAAGCGAAAGATAAAGAAAACTATTTCTTGAATACTTTCCACCCGACTGATGTTCTTGTCACTGGTTTCGACATCATTTTCTTCTGGGTTGCCCGTATGATCATGATGACCATGCACTTCATGAAAAATGAAGATGGCACACCACAAGTACCGTTCAAAACTGTGTATGTACACGGTCTGGTACGTGATGGCGAAGGTCAGAAGATGTCTAAGTCTAAGGGTAATGTACTTGACCCATTAGACCTGATTGACGGTGTTGATCTGGAAACCTTGGTACAAAAACGTACTTTCGGTCTGATGAATCCAAAACAGGCTGCGAAGATTGAGAAATCTACCCGTAAAGAATTCCCTGAAGGTATTCAGGCTTACGGTACTGACGCGGTACGTTTCACTTTCTGTGCGCTTGCCAATACTGGCCGTGACATCAAATTCGACATGAAACGTGTGGAAGGTTACCGTAACTTCGCCAACAAAATCTGGAACGGTACTCGTTTCGTGATGATGAACGTGGAAGGTCAAACCGTTGGTCAAACTGCACGTCCTGATCTTTGGGAATTGCCTGAACAATGGATCGTGAGCCGTCTGCAAAAAGCGGAACAAGCAGTTCAGCAAGCATTCGCGACTTACCGTTTAGACCTGGCTGCGCAAGCGATCTACGAGTTCATCTGGAATGAATACTGTGACTGGTATGTCGAGCTGACTAAACCGGTTCTAAACGATGAAAACGTATCTGAAGAGCGTAAAGCTGAAGTTCGTCGTGTGTTATTGGCTGTGATGGAAGCGTCTTTACGTCTTGCTCACCCGATCATGCCTTACCTGACTGAAGAAATCTGGCAAACGCTTGCACCTAAACTGGGAATCTCTGGCGAAACCATCATGCTGGCTCAGTACCCTGTTGCTGACGAAGCGAAGATCAACGAACAGGCTGAAGCAGATATGCAATGGCTGCAAGGTCTGATCGGTGCGGTACGTAACATCCGTGGTGAAATGGGTCTAGGTAATGCGCGTTTGTTGCCTGTTCTGCTGCAAAATACCACTGATGCTGAAAAAGCACAGATTGCACGTATTGAACCGTTGTTCAAAGCATTGGCGAAAGTTGAAAGTATCACCTTCCTGGCTGATGGCGAGCAACCTCCTCTGTCTTCTTCTTCAGTAGTCGGTCACGTATCTGTATTCGTTCCAATGAAGGGCTTAATTGATCCTAAAGCGGAATTGGGTCGTCTGCAAAAAGACTTAGACAAGGTTCAGAAACAGCATGACCAAATTGCCAACAAACTTTCTAATGAAGGTTTCGTAAGTAAAGCGCCCGCGGCTGTGGTTGAAGGTGAGAAAGTGAAACTTGCTGAGTTTGCTGACCAACTAGCGAAAATTAAAGCGAATATGGAGCAGATTGCGGCGCTTTAATGTGTTGTTATTTTGATTCAAAAATCCCCTCTTAGTGAGGGGATTTTTTATTCGACAATAATTGGAATTTCTATAATTTCTTCATTTGCATATTCTTCACAATGTAAATTTATAATTATATTTCCTTTCCCTTTGTCTAAAGGAAATAAATAATAATCATTATAAGAACGACCTAAGGTATGTAATAAATTTCCCATCTTAATGATTATTCTTCCTTGATTATCTAAGTAATTATAATCACCTTGAGCATTAGGCATTTTAGGAACAGTTATTCCCCTTATAGGATCTACTCTCATTATTGAAGCAAGATTTTCTGAGTTATGGCCTAACAATGAATTTGATAAACCATAAATACCTTTAAATGGATTAACAGCATCTAATTTTTTCTTTTTAAGGTCAGCTTTCGCTTGACTAAGTGGGTTCCACAAAGGCGTTGGTATAATTTCTAAGCTCTTTTTCTTCAAATCTTCAATTATTTTCAGTCTTTCTTTTTCTTCACCTTTTTCTTCAACGTAAATAAAATCAGGAAACTTTATTGAAATATAAACTTGGTTAGCTTTCAAAGTACCATCATTTGAAACTCTAAAGCTAATCTCTTTTAAATCGTTTTCCAATATGCTCTTTAAATTTATCAATCTATTAAATTCAAGTATCTTTTCAACCGTTATTTCGGATAAATCATGATTATATTTTTCAACGCTTTCAGTAGATAAAAACTCTTTTAAATCATCGTCAATAGCAGACCAATCAATAGGCTCTCTACTTTTATAATATAGTTCTTTATATTCTTGATATTTTAAAATTAAAGGCTCACCATCATTCATTTCTAAAGTTAATTTTGGTAGGCGTACTTGTTGATTACGCTTAAAATTTTCATTTTCCTCTCTAAGCTTACGATTTTCTTCATTCAAGCGAACCAACTCCGAAGCTAATCCTTCATTTTGTTGGTTTCCACGTACCCAACCTATTAGATCATTGTCTTGAATGATTTTACCAAGGCATTTGTGAACAGCTAATTGAATATCTTTAGTGTCAATAAAAAATTCACACATTGAACTTAATACTTTCTTCTTAAATTTTTTCAATTTTTCAGGATTTTGATTTTCAACCTGCGCTACTGTTTTTTGATTTAATGCTTCATCTTTGATAACTATTACAAATAAAGGTTTTTTAATAGAAAGTGCATATTCATATTCCAAATGCGTGTAACTTTTTCCACTCTTTGTTTCAATGGAACCGTAACGTCCACCTAGTATCAACATATAAATATCAGATTCATCAATCCATCTTTTAATTATGTCCCACTGACTTTGATTTGAACTTGTGAATAATTCCATACCTGCAGGGATATGCCCAGCTTGTAAGATAGCTTCAACTGCTGCCTGACGCTCATCGAGCAAATCTGTATATGTAGAACTAATAAATACTTGATATTTTTTTGCTGAACTCATCTTAATATTTCTTTTAGCTTCAATCATCTAAGATTAAATCATAATTATTTTTTTATAAACCCTCACCCCAGCCCTCTCCCATAGGGAGAGGGAGTAGTCATTTGATTTAATCCCTACTTGAATTTCACAACGGAGTTCCCTCTCCTTTCAGGAGAGGGTTAGGGAGAGGTGCTTTTGCTATTAAGCTCCAAACAAACATTCCATAAATCTTCTAATACAGAATCAATTTCCCTCAACACATCATGATTCCAATATCGCACAACAACGAAACCCAAAGCCTCTAAAAACTTGGTTCTTTCAGCATCATATCCAATAACGTTATCTGTTCCATGCTGTCCACCATCTACCTCAATCACCAAACCAATTTCATGACAATAAAAATCTACAATAAAGGAAGCAATCACATGCTGACGGCGAAACTTGAGATTCATAAAGCGTTTAGCACGAAGCAATTGCCACATCAGGTTTTCTGCATCTGTAGCAGAGTGGCGCATGGATTTAGCGAATTCTAATAATTGAGGATCTATTTTCATTTTATTTCTTCTTAATATTATTCTTATTATATGATACACAATGGAATTCCCTCTTCTGAGCAAGTTTTAAAGCACTGCTTTAAAACGAAGCGCAAGTGAGGGTTAGGGAGAGGTGAATCTAAAAAATAACCCTCACCCCGACCCTTTCCCAAAGGAAGAGGGAGAAAAACATTAGAGCATCCCATGCCTTAAAAACATCTCTAATCCTTTCACCTTTTTGATATGCATCAAACGTTCTTTTTCTACTTTAATTTGCTGCTTGATAGTAGAAGTATCTTCATCAATCTGTTTATACAGATCAGCAATTTGAACCTTACCTTTTGCCTTTTTGACTGCAATTCTGGTTTTTGATGACCAGACTAATCGATTGATCAATGCATCAATCTGCTCTTGTAACTTCTGGCTCTGCACATCCAAAGCCAGTTGATACAGCTTGACTTGCTCTGCACTTAAACTCTTTTGCGAAGGATCTCGGTCTTGCTCAATCTGAAGCTGCATTTTCAGTAAAGCAAACAAATCTTGTTCTGCATAGGCCTCATTGGCACGTTGCAACAATTCAGTTTTTTTAATCTTTTTTACATCATTTGCTTCACGATCCGGATGAATCGCCGCAGCAATCTTTAAATATACAGATTTCACTGACTGCTCTGCCATCGCAGCCGCCTGTTCCTGTTTTACCTGCTGGCGTTTTAGTTTGGCCTGCTCGCGGATTTGCTGAAAATGATCAGAGGCCCATTCTTCAAATCCCTCAGCATCAGCCGGATCTGGGACATTTTCATTCTTAAAAAACCTTTCCAGTTCATTGGTCTTTTTTTGGCTTTTTCTGAATTGAGCATGTTCAGCGCGTTGCTGATAATAAGTGAAGATTTCATTTACCTTATTGGCTTCTTGCGCTGACATCGCCTGAGAATCTTGCAGATAATCTGCCAGATACTGAATCTTCTCATCCAGTACTACCAACTCGGCCTTGGTAAAATCTGTTTCCTGTAAATGCGTCCAGAGCTGTTCAAGCTGCTTAAACAGAACACCATGCAATTCATGATAGACCGGCATGAAGGTTTTATGCGTATATTGCTGTAAGTCTTCTTCAGCCTGTTGCCATTGTTTTAACTCCAACTTCTGCTGTTCGATTTTATCAATCAGACGATCCAGCTTCTTCTGCTGTGGCGAAAGCGCTGTGAATGGCTGGATCATGGTTTTTAAGTCAAAGAGCATGGCAGCAGAAAGACCCAAGGAAATCTTATCTATATTAATTCTTTCAGCTTTCGCCACAAAGTTCTTTTCACCTTAGGCTATTGAAATTTGTATCAGAATTAAAAAAAGCAGAACTAAGTCTGCTTTTTTTATGCGGATCTTTATTATTCCAGTACCACACGGCCATTTAAGGACTGCACTGGACGGTTATTTGGATGTCCCATTAGCTTGGAAAATTCTGAAATCTGTTGCTTTGAGGCCTGCTGGATCTCTTTCAGAATTAACCAGCGCACACCTTCAGAACATGGGGGTGTGGTCAGCGAACCGCTAAAGCGGTAATAATCCAGATTCTTAGGCAACATCTCATTTACAGGTTGCGGGTTCTTCAAGACGACTTTTTCACCTTGCTTTTTCGGCAAGCGATTCCACATACGTTTAAGCATCGGATTTTCTGTGCCCTGTTCAAACATCATCGCCACTACAGCAAGTTCCCCTTGAGTATTGGCATGGACAAAATGAATCTCTAGAGGATAGCTCTTGCCCTTAATCAGGTTTTCACTTGGGCTATGCAGATGAAACTGTTTCAGCACAAAAGTTTCACCATCCAGCTGCAATTCCCCGCCTTGAGCAAAGTCCACCTGAACGGTATGACCCTTATTTTCAATCGCGTGAATCATGGTGTTATAGCTAAACTTGAGCGGTTCCAATTCAGCTTTGACTGTTCGCTCAATATTGATCGGTGACTGGTTCAGTCCACTACAGGCTGAATATTTCTGGTTTAGAGTCGACCATTGTTCAGGCTGATTATAGTTCCAGTCTGCATCTGCACATACCGCTGTACTTAAGCCCATAACCGTTAAAAGCGTGAATATCTTTTTCACAATACATCCTTTCTTGGAAGTCAAAATCAATATTTTTAATTTAAAAAACAGATTTTTAGCTTGCTTTAATCGCTATATTTTTCAGGGCACAACATACAGAAATTTATAAGTATCACGTTATTTGATTACAAATCATTAAATAGTTCTCATTATTCCTAGGAAATTGCTCAGATTTTATCTTGATATATTTCAGTAGGATATTATTTGTACTGATTAAAAATCACACAGAGTAAAATGTGAACTGGTTCAAATTTTACTCTGTTGAATAATCAATCAATATTTACATGAAATATCTATCTTATTTTCTCAAAATCGCTATATCTTTTACTCATAGCAATCACATTCAAAAAACATAATTTATTTTTATTCAAAAACTTACACAATTACAGCAGCAAACTAACAGCCGAGATTGATAGACTCGTAACAAAGAGTGATCTGGAATAATAACAATGGACTGGGCCACCATATTTATAAATGATACGACCTGGGAATTTGCCACAGAAATTTTGCTGCGCTGTGTAGTGATGTACGCGATGATTATCCTGTTTCTACGGCTGACAGGTAAACGTGGGGTACGACAACTTTCGATCTTTGAAGTCACCATCATTCTTGCTTTGGGTTCCATTGCTGGCGATCCGATGTTTACGGAAGATCTTCCTCTGATCCAGGCAGCGCTGATCATGTCGGTGATCATTTTTCTGTATCGCCTCACCACCTGGCTCATGATGAAATTTCAATGGTTTGAAGACCTGCTCGAAGGCAAACCGATTCATATTGTGGAAGATGGTTTACTGGTCATTGATGAAATTAAAAAAGGCAAAATGTCTCATGATGAATTCTTTGCTGAAATGCGTCAGCAAGGCATTGAACATTTGGGTCAGGTGCGTTTAGGTTTACTGGAAACTGACGGTAAATTCAGCATTTTGTATTTCCATCCAGATGATGTTCGGCATGGGCTCCCGCTTTTCCCTAAATCCTGCTGCATAGTCAAAGAAGTCAAGCCAGAAGAGCTTTATGCCTGTATTTATTGCGGTCAAGTCCAGCATTTAAAAGAAGCGGAACAAACTTGTCCACGCTGTCATTCTCACCAATGGGCAAAAGCCATGAATAGTCACCGGATTACTTAAAGCTGCTTAAGCCGCTGCAAATGATCAAAGATTTCTGGTAATTGCGGAATCTTATATTGAATATGTCCGGCATCCGGATGGAAACCTTGCATCCATAAAGCATGCATACCTGCGGCTGTTGCGCCTTGAATATCATTAACAGGATGATCGCCAATATATAGACACTTCTCTGGCTGCACGCCTAAACGCTCTGCGGTAATCTGAAAAATTTCTGCCTGCGGTTTGCTGAAACCGACCAATCCTGAACTGACAATCTCATCAAAATACTCTGCAATACCTAAACCGCGAATAGTATTTAATCGGGTCTCATGTCCACCATTAGACACAATGGCTAAGCGATAACCTTCAGTTTTAAGCTGTTTTAATACTTGCCCTGCTTGCGGCATCTCTACGGCGAAACGTCCAAACTGACTGAACCAGAACTGCGCTAGCTCATCTAGATCTGGTGGAGTTAACCATGATAATTCCTGCAACAATGCATATGCAGCTGAAGCGCCAATACTGCCATGAGTCAGCAATTCCTTTTTCGGATAACCGCCATTGTCTATGCGTCGCACAATCTCAATAATTTTCTCAAGTTCAATCTGTGCTAGTGCCGAAGCATAATACTCCGCCAGATAACGGCTATAGGCCTGTGTCGTCAGATCACGATGGGTCAAGGTATTGTCGAGATCAAATAAAACGGCTTGAATAGGCATAATTTTCAAAACGAAATGCTGAAACTTTCAATCATGTTAACAGTCCGAAACTTGTTAGATCAGACATAAAATTGCTAAGTTTTGTTGTTTTGAGCATAAAAAGTGATGCTGAAGTACCGCTTTTTGATAGGAAAATAAAACTCTGGGTTAGAATTTGTATTTTAAGCATGTACAAAATCCCTATGCTTTAATTAAAAACAACCTTCTCCCAAGGTATTGATAAAAAAATCCCACCAAGTGGTGGGATTTTTTTTATTTAGCTTCACATCATCAATTAGAAGCTATATTTACTCATTAAACCAATACGGTTATCTTTGAATTTTTCATTCTTAAAGGTTTTACGCTCACCGTTGACATACTCAATACCAAACTCAAGCGGTTTAACTGGTGAATACACCAGGTTTAACCATGCTTGTTGTACCTCTTTGTTTGCAGTAGGATTGAGGTCTGCATAGTCTGAGTCTTTATCGGCAAACAATGCACCATAACCAAGTGAGGTTTTTAAGTTAGGTAAAATACTGTAGGTTAAGCCCGTTTGTACCGCCCAAATTTCATTTTGCTCAATATTACGGTTATCTTCATCATCTACGAATGCAGCATTGGCATTGGTACCATACAAAATACCGTTTACACCTTTGGTATAGCTGACATCCAGCGTCGCTTTTAAAGGATCAAGTACTTGATACGTTGTACCTGCTGCTAGACCCCAACCTGCTTTACGCTTATTGACGTCTTCATCTTTATAAACTTCAACTAAAGCACGCGCAGACGCATTACCTTTTTTGTCATCAAAGTTGTGTGCCAATTTAGCGGTCAATGTTGGTACGCTTGATTTGATGTCTTCAGCACTTGAGTTTGGTTTTTCTGCCGCCAAGAACAATTGCGTTGCTGGTGTCAAATCAAAACCATAACGAACCATTGGCAGACGGGTAGTACCACCACCGACGTTGGTGCTGAAGTCAATCATAAACGGTGCATGATTTGACAAGAAGTTAGATTGGGTTTGACCAATCAACCAATTTTCATAGGTTAAATATGCTTGACGTATACGGAATGAATCGTTAGTACCTGCAAAATCACTTTCAAGTTTACCGCCAACCTCTGCACCGTTAACACTGGTTTTAAAATCTAAACCCAATCGTGTTGTTTTTGCGGTTGCGACTAACTTGTCTCTGGTTTGACCATTGGTTTTAGCAACGTCAGAGAAGTCTCCTGCTGAACCTTCAATGATATAGTTTGCATCACCACGAACGAAACCATATAGCTTCACTTCAGTATCTGATTTTGTACTTAGTGCTTTCAGTGCAGCTGCTGATGGTTGTGGTGCTGCTTTAACTTGTTCAATCTGCACGGCTTGATTTTGCTGAACTTGTTGCTGCTGTGTTACTAATGCTTTTAGTGCTTCAATTTCTTGACGCAGCTGCTTAATTTCTTTTTGCTCTTGTGTTTCAGCATGTGCAACCGTCCCCATCATCAAGGTTGTTACGGCAACTGCTAATCCCTTAGCTAAAAACTTTCGTGTTAAAACTTGATTCATTAAATTCTCCATATTGAACAAACGTTCATTGGCTTTGAAAGTTCACTGATTCCCACTAAAATATAAAGCGTGTGGAATATCTATAATTATAAATTGACTTATTTTATTATCTCGCGAGATCACTCACGAACAATGTGCATAGTTAGAAACCATCCTTATCATGTTACATGATTTTACTGGATTTATGTTTTTTAACTATACCTACATAATAAGCCGTATAAAAACATCAGAAATTTAACAATTTTAGACTCAGTTTGAAATCATTTTTATCTCATACTTTTAGCTAAAATATGTATTAACGACACTTTTAAAATAATTTGATTATTTTTTTAATACGGCTTTAATTGATGCGTTGCAATGATCAGGAGTCTTGCTGTGTTCTACCCCAAAATACAATAGGCCATAATAAAAACACGCTGATCCATACAATATATGTTAAATACTGTGCATACCCCCAATAATCCCCTAGTAGCCCGCTCAGGCTATAAAGCCCCCCGCTTATAGTAGCCATCAAGGCGACCTGAAAGGTGAAATCAGTCCCTGCCAGATGCTTGCGACTGTATTGCATCACCAAGGTCAGCATAACCACTAAGAGCATGGCCGATATCATATCTTCAGCAGCATTAATAAGATAAATGATCCAGTTTGTTACTTTATTTTGGATTTCATACTGGCCAGCCAGCCAGGCATAAGCCATTAAAGTCATGATTTTCAGGACAGAGAAAATCAGTAAACTCCGGCTGCGCGACCAGTATTTCAGACACCAGCCAGCCAATCCTGCTCCAATCAGTGCCGCAAATGCACCAAGCATGGTGACATAAAGGCCAATCTGGCTAAAGCTCAGTCCGAGATCTACCATTAACGGTTTTAATAAAGGCCCGGATAAACCATCGGCGATTTTAAAGGTCAGTAAAACCAGAAGCCACCTCGCCAAGGTTAAATCTGACCAGAAGTATTGAAAATAGGTTTTTATATTGCTGAGTGCAGGTCCTTTATCAGCTGGCGTGATAATTTTTGAATGCTGAGGTTCTCTAAAAAGTAAAATGGGTAAAGTATTAAGAAAAACCAGCGCAGCCAGTAACAGAAAGGTACTTTGCCATTGCAGCAGATCGAGCAGCCATAATATGGCCCCGCCTCCGACAATGAATCCCAGACGAGAACCAATCACCTGAAAGGTATTGCCCCAGTGTTGCTGTTCATTTTTTAGAATATTGACTGCCAGTCCATCCGTAGCAATATCCTGAGTAGCGCCGATCCCATTCATCACTAACAACGTGATAAAAAAGATCAACAGGTACAGCGGCTGGTTTAAGGCTTGGATCGGCAAGAAGGACAGCCCAATCAGTACAGCGACAGAAAGCCATTGCAAAGGAATAATCCAGCTTCGATAATGACCTCTAGCTTTTGATCCATGCTGATCGACTAAAGGTGCCCAGAAGATTTTAATCGACCATGGCAGCATGAGCAGGCCAAAGCCACCAATATGTGCCAGAGATACGCCTTCAGCTCGCAGAATGACCGGCAAGGCATGGGTCATAAACCCGACCGGAAGCCCCTGTGCCCAATATAGGGAAAACAATAAAATATAAGTATTCCGCATATTCAGCGCAGGTCCTTAAGGTAAAAATGCTAAAAGCATCCATCATCGCTATACATTTTGCCAATGATCCGGATTTTACAACAGTCTAATATGATCAAAAATAAAGAAAAATATGTTTCAGGATGAGACATCGATGAGTACAACACGTTTCCCCAAACTCCCTCCATTGGTTCCCTCCCGCGGAGGTAAACTGAGCCAAACCCTGTTTAAACAGCTATTTTTGGCTCAGGGCTGGCAGCTCAAAGGCGAATTCCCTAACCTGCCTAAAGCAGTGGCAATTATTTCCCCGCATACCTCGAATATCGATGCCTGGCTAGGTTTTAATGCTCTACTCGGTCTGGGTATTCAGATTACGATTTTTGGTAAAGACAGCCTGTTTCGTACTCCGCTTAAACCTATTCTGGAATGGATCGGTGTAGTTCCTGTAGTACGCGATACACCGCAAGGTCATACCCGACAGATTGTTGACGTGATTAATAAGACAGACCGGATCTGGGTAGGTATGGCACCGGAAGGTTCTCGCAAGGCGCCAGAAAAAATCCGCAGTGGTTTTTATCATATTGCCAAGGCAGCCAATTTGCCGATTGTGATGTTTTCCTTTGACTATGATATCAAGACCATTCATATCCTCGGTGTATATCACCTGACAGGTGATTATGAATATGATCTGGAACAGATCTATAAGCATTATGAAGGTAAATTTTCGGCCAAAAATCCGGATTGGGTCGCCAAGCCGTTACAAAAGCTTTTGAAAAAAGACTAGGCAAAACTGGCTTTTTTTGATGTGATAGCCTGAATTTTGTTGATTTAATCGCCAGTTTTTTATAATGAAATTAGCCCGTTATGTTCTAATTGGCTGCCTGGGTTTAAGCCTTGCAGCATGTGATAAAGCTACTAAAACACCGACTACACCTACTCCTCTTCAGGCTCGTGAACCTGTGGTGGCTATTGCGCTCGGTGGTGGCGGTGCCAAAGGCTTTGCCCATATCGGGGTACTCAAAGTTCTCGAATCGCATGGCATCAAACCGAAGATTGTTACTGGAACCAGTGCCGGAAGCTTCGTGGGTAGCCTGTATGCCAGTGGCAAATCTCCTTATCAGTTGCAGCAAATTGCCCTGAACTTTAAGGAATCTGATATTCGTGATTTAACCTTGAACCGTCAAGGGATTATTGCCGGACAGAAACTGCAGGATTTCGTCAATAAAAATGTGGCGAATAAACCGATTGAACAGTTCCCGATTCGCTTCGCGGCAGTGGCAACCCGCCTGGACAATGGCCGTAAAGCTGACTTTATTAAAGGCAATGCCGGACAAGCCGTGCGTGCCTCTTGCAGTATTCCGAATGTCTTTGTACCCGCTGTAATTGGCGGTACAAAATATGTCGATGGCGGTCTGGTTAGTCCAATTCCAGTAAAAACGGCCAAAGATATGGGAGCTGATATTGTTATTGCCGTAGATATATCTGCACGTCCGGACAGCAATAAAGCACTCAACATGTGGGGCGTACTGGACCAGACTATTAATATTATGGGTCAGCAAAGTATCAATGAAGAACTCAGGCAAGCTAATATCGTGATCCAGCCTAAAGTAGGTCATATTGGTACGCTGGATTTAAAAGCCAGCAATGAAACCATTCTCGAAGGTGAAAAAGCCGCGCAACTAAAAATCCGTTCAATTGAAAAAGCCATCAGTGATTTTAGGCAGTCTCCGGCTGCATTCAAGCCTGCACGACCGGCAAAATTTTAATCAGAAATTTTTTATATTCATCTGCTGCAGCATCTGCTACATTGGAAGTAAATCATATAAAGATGATGATTAATTAAATACTTAGCAATATAGGTCACGATATGGAATTAGTTCTTGAACCTTGGCACTGGTTTGTATTGGGAATACTTCTTATTCTGTCAGAATTACTCCTGCCCGCTTTTGCTGCCCTCTGGTTCGGGATTGGTGCCATTATGGTCGGCATTCTGTACTGGATGTTCCCGATGATGGGACTGACCACCCAGATCCTGACCTGGATCATCCTGTCTGTTCTTTGTACCTTGCTTTGGTTTAAGTTTATCAAGCCGCTTTCTATCGACAAGACCAAAGCCGGCTTGTCGCGTGAGGCCACTATTGGCCAAATTGGCATGGTGATTCAGACCGATCTTGAACAGGATCAGATCCGGGTCCGTTTTCCGCTGCCAGTTTTAGGCTCGGATGAATGGGATTGCCGTGCTCTGGATAAAGTTCAGGTTGGGGATCGTGTCCGTGTTGTCGATATTCTGGGAAATGACCTGGTTGTACAGCCCCACAGCACTCAATATCAAAACGAAAAAGGTGAATAAATTATGTCTGCTGGCACTATCATTGTTATTGCGTTCTTGGCCTTTGTTGCGATTACCATTTTTAAAGGTGTACGGATTGTTCCACAAGGCTATAAATGGATCGTACAACGTCTGGGTAAATACCACACCACACTTAATCCTGGCCTGAATTTTGTCATTCCTTATGTAGATGAAGTGGCTTATAAAGTCACCACCAAAGATATCGTTCTGGATATTCCTTCGCAGGAAGTAATTACCCGCGATAACGCCGTCTTGCTGATGAATGCGGTGGCTTATATCAACCTGACAACTCCTGAAAAAGCGGTGTACGGGATTGAGAACTACTCATGGGCAATTCAGAACCTGGTACAAACTTCGCTACGTTCAATCGTGGGTGAAATGGATCTGGATGATGCCTTATCTTCGCGTGATCATATCAAGGCACGTTTAAAGTCCAGCATTTCTGATGATATTTCAGACTGGGGAATCACCTTAAAGACGGTTGAAATTCAGGATATCAAACCTTCTGTAACCATGCAGACGGCGATGGAAGAACAGGCAGCGGCAGAGCGTCAACGTCGTGCAACCGTCACTAAAGCGGATGGTGAAAAACAGGCCGCCATTCTGGAAGCTGATGGTCGTCTGGAAGCATCTCGTCGTGATGCAGAAGCACAAGTCGTACTGGCAGAATCTTCCCAACGTGCGATTGATATGGTGAGTCAGGCAATTGGTGACAAGGAAATTCCTGTGGCTTATCTGTTGGGTGAACAATATGTCAAAGCCATGCAGGATATGGCCAAGTCTCCAAATGCCAAGACTGTGGTCTTGCCTGCCGATGTGCTGAATACCATTCGCGGTGTGATGGGACGTCACTAAATTTCAGAGATACTTCACAATAGGCAGCCAACTGGTTGCCTATTTTCTTTCAAAATAAGAAAATCTCAGCAAAGATTGTGAATTTATGGTTAAATTTCGCGTTTATTTTTGAAATCCTCTGGATTCGATGTTGCCTGACTTTCGGATTAAAGTCTTTCGCATCTGTCATAATCCTTGTTTCGATCTACTGTCCAACTTAAAAATGGATACCGTATGAGCTCCCTAAATCCAACCTTAATTACCTTTCTTTTTTATATTGTCGGCATGGTCGTGATTGGCCTGATGGCATACCGTGCGACAAACAACTTTTCTGATTACATCTTAGGGGGCCGACGTTTAGGTAGTTTCGTAACTGCACTTTCTGCAGGGGCTTCCGACATGAGTGGCTGGCTGCTGATGGGCTTGCCGGGTGCAATTTATCTTTCAGGCCTGTCTGAAATGTGGATTGCGATTGGTCTGATTATCGGTGCCTGGCTGAACTGGCTGCTGGTTGCGGGTCGTTTACGGGTCCATACCGAAGTCCAGCATAATGCCCTGACCCTACCGGACTATTTCTCGAACCGTTTTAACGATCAGAAAAAAGTACTGCGTGTGGTTTCTGCATTTGTCATTCTGATTTTCTTTGCAATTTACTGTGCTTCAGGCATGGTGGCAGGTGCGCGGCTGTTCGAAAGTATGTTCGACATGTCTTATAGTACAGCGCTCTGGATCAGTGCGATTGCAACGATCAGTTATGTGTTTATTGGCGGTTTCCTAGCAGTCAGCTGGACGGATACCATTCAGGCAACCCTGATGATCTTCGCCCTGCTTCTTACGCCAATCGTAACCATCCTGACTTTTTCAGATATGTCGCAAGTTACGCTCGCTTTGGAAGCCGCACGTCCACAGGCCATGAACTTGGTCGGTGATCTGAGTACCATCGCGATCCTGTCATTAATGGCATGGGGTTTGGGTTATTTTGGTCAGCCGCATATTTTAGTGCGTTTCATGGCCGCCGATTCAGTGAAGTCGATTCCAAATGCACGCCGTATCGGGATGACCTGGATGACGCTTTGTTTGGGTGGTGCAGTGGCCGCAGGTTTCTTTGGTATTGCCTATTTCCAGCAACATCCGGAACTCGCTGCTGTGGTGAATGCCAATCCTGAAACCGTGTTTATGGAACTGACTAAAATCCTGTTCAATCCATGGATTGCCGGTGTGGTTCTGGCGGCAATTTTGGCCGCGGTGATGAGTACGCTTAGCTGTCAGTTACTGGTTTGTTCAAGTACCCTGACTGAAGACTTCTATAAATCATTCCTGCGTAAAAATGCCTCACAAAAAGAACTGGTTTGGGTCGGTCGTTTGATGGTGCTTCTCATTGCTTTACTGGCGATCTGGATGGCTGGTAATCCTGAATCTAAAGTCTTGGGTCTGGTGGCGTATGCCTGGGCAGGTTTTGGCGCTGCTTTTGGTCCACTGATTATTCTGTCTCTGTTCTGGAAACGTATGACTTTAAATGGTGCTTTGGCAGGTATGGTTGTCGGTGCATGCATGGTGATTCTGTGGAAAAATACCATTGGTACAACCGGTCTTGGTTTTATTCCAGCCGGCATCTATGAAATTATTCCAGGCTTTATCTGTTCATGGATTGCGATTGTAGTTGTAAGTCTCTTAGGCAAAGCACCAACAGCTGAAATTACAACACGCTTTGAACAGGCAGAACGTCTGTATAACGAAAGCAAGTAATTCAATATAAAAGAAAAGAGGACTTTAAGTCCTCTTTTTTATGCTTGTTTTAAGCTGATTTCAGGAAGATTAGTTTATTAAAATCAGCTTTTACGTGTCAGCAAGAACTGGGTAATCTGCATCAGTTCATCAGCTTGACCTTCAAAATGATTCAGTGCAGTCATGGCCTGATCATGTAACTGCTGTGCATAGGCCTGGGCTTTCTCTAAACCCATTAATGCTGGATAAGTTGACTTCTCCACCTGTTCATCCTTGCCCGCGGTTTTACCCAGCACTTCTGTATCAGAAATAATATCCAGAATATCGTCCTGCACCTGGAAAGCCAGACCAATCGCTTGCCCGAATTCACGCAGTTTTGGAATGGCCAGATCAGTCCCTTCAAAGATCGTCACCGCTGCCATCATAATCGCTGCACTGATCAAGGCACCAGTTTTATTTCGGTGAATCGTCTCCAGTGCTTCCTGATCAATTTTTTTGCCTTCGGCCTGTAAATCCAGTACCTGACCATTGACCATTTTCGAGGAAGCAGTCGCCAGAATCTGCATCTGCTTCAAGACAATCGCAGGTTCTACTGCAGGCCCCTGATCAAACAGACGACTACCCAGAATTTCAAACGCCATAGATTGCAAAATATCACCCGCCAAAAGAGCCGTATCTTCACCAAAAGCAGCATGACAGGTTGGCTGACCACGACGTAACAAGTCATTGTCCATACATGGCAGATCATCATGTGCCAGTGAATAGCAATGAATAAACTCGATCGCAACTGCGGCACGGCGTACCGCAGCACTATTCTGATTCGGCTTTAATGCAGCAGTGGCATAACAGAGCGCTGGACGTACCCGCTTTCCTCCTAGCATTACGGCATGATGTACTGCCGACTTTAACGGTTCTGGAATGGAAAAGGCTTCCAAAGCAGTCATTAAATCGTGTTGAATCCGTTGTTGTGCTTGAGTTAGTGCATGGGTTGATACGTCAGTGATAGATGACACATTCGCCTCGAATACGTAGCCAGAATAATAAAATGACAGTTTATAAGTGCCTGTCTGTTATCAGGCATTGTACCTAGAATTGCATTGAATTTTCATTCTTAAATCCAAATGTTGTTTCATAATTCTGTATTGAGACTGAAAATAATCAAATCAGAAATATCTTTTTTAATAAAAAAACCACCAGAGAACTGATGGTTTTACTTAGGCTAATTTTCTCAAGGAATAATTTTAAGAGAGAACATCTTCAGGGACACGCACCCAACCTTCCATTAGCACACGCGCACTACGACTCATGATGGCTTTTTTTACTTTCCATTCTCCATTTTCCTGCACTGCTTGCGCACCCACTCTTAAGGTACCGGAAGGATGACCAAAGCGGACTGATTCACGTTCACCGCCACCCGCAACACGATTGACCAAAGTTCCCGGAATCGCTGCCGCTGTTCCAATCGCTACAGCGGCTGTTCCCATCATGGCATGATGCAACTTACCCATCGATAAGGCACGGACCAGAATATCGCTATCTGTTTCAGTGACTTCCTTACCACTAGAGGACGTATAAGTCTTTGGCGGAGCCACAAAAGCGATCTTTGGCGTATGCTGACGTGTAACAGCTTCACTAATGTCCTGAATCAGACCCATCTGTTGAGCAGCATAGGCTCGGATGGTTTCAAACTTCACCAAGGCAGCTGCATCATTATTGATATGGTCCTGTAACTCGGTACCGTTATAGCCCAGATCTTCTGCCTTTAAGAAAACTGTCGGGATCCCGGCATTAATCATCGTTACTTCAAAGCTGCCAATATTCGGTACTTCTAGCGTATCGGTTAAATTTCCGGTCGGAAACATTGAACCGCCCTCGGCATCATCATCGGCAGGATCCAGAAATTCAATCTGTACTTCGGCTGCTGGGAAAGTTACGCCATCCAGCTCAAAATCACCTAATTCCTGAACCTGACCATTCTGCATCGGTACATGGGCGATAATGGTTTTCTGAATATTCGCCTGCCAGATTCGCACCGTACACAGCCCATTTTCAGGAATACGTGCAGGATCGACCAGGCCATTGGAAATCGCAAATGCCCCAACTGCTGCAGTCAGATTGCCACAATTACCACTCCAGTCCACAAAAGGTCGATCAATCGATACCTGACCAAAAAGATAATCCACATCATGATTTTCTTGCTGACTTTTAGTCAGAATCACGGTTTTGCTGGTACTTGAACTGGCACCGCCCATCCCATCAATCTGCTTGCCATATGGATCCGGGCTGCCGATCACTCTTAATAATAACTGGTCCCGAATTCGGCCTGCCTGTTGTGCAGCAGCAGGTAAATCGTCCAGTTTAAAGAACACCCCTTTACTGGTGCCTCCGCGCATGTAAGTGGCCGGGATTTTGATTTGGGCAGCGAAACTCATGAATACTTTCTTCCTCTGGCTTGTCTTTATTCTGATCAAAATTATTGAATATTTCTGAGACGAGTATAATCGGTTTAAAGCCAAGTAGCTGCCTTGCCCGACCTAAGTATAAAAAAACAGCATTTGTGTCGAGTTAAAAAAACAGCAAACTCATCAGTTACATTTTCAATAAAATTAATATATTGATTCACATATCTTTTATTCTATTTATTTTTATAATTTTTTTTTATAAATACGATAATAATATTTCATCCAGACGGGTGCTCTAGGCTTCTTATCTTTGTTCCATTACAATCTTTATACCTATTTCTTACATTGTCGGGCTGAACACTTTGAATAACGAGTCTTCACAACTTCAGCGTGGCTTAAAGAACCGTCATATTCAGTTGATCGCCATGGGCGGTGCAATTGGCACAGGCTTATTCTTAGGTTCCGCACAGGTGATCCAATCTGCGGGTCCTTCTATTATTCTTGGCTATGCCATTGGTGGCTTAATTGCATTCTTAATCATGCGTCAATTGGGTGAGATGATTGTTCATGAACCTGTAGCAGGTTCATTCAGCCATTTTGCTTATAAATACTGGGGCAAATTCCCTGGTTTCCTTGCGGGTTGGAACTACTGGATCTTATATATCCTGGTGGCTATGACCGAGCTCACCGCCGTTGCAAAATATATTAATTACTGGTGGCCTCATATTCCTGCTTGGACCTCAGTCCTGTTTTTCTTCATCGTAATTACGCTGGTCAATCTCGGCAATGTGAAATTCTACGGTGAATCAGAATTCTGGCTGTCTATTGTGAAAGTGACTGCGGTCGTTTCCATGATTGTCTTTGGTCTCTATCTGATCCTGACTGCTGATGCCTCTTCAGGTGCTTCTTTCAGCAACCTTTGGACAGCAGGCGGTTTCTTCCCGAATGGTTTTGAAGGCTTATTCTATATGCTGGCCTTCCTGATGTTTGCCTTCGGTGGGATTGAACTGATCGGGATGGCGGCAGCAGAAGCTGAAAATCCAGAAAAAACCATTCCAAAAGCGATTAATCAGGTCGTATTCCGTATTCTGGTATTCTATGTAGGTGCATTGACCATTCTATTGTCTTTAGTACCTTGGAATCAGTTAGAGCTTGGCGGCCTAGATAAAAGCCCGTTTGTGATGATCTTCAGCCAGCTGGGGATTGACTGGGCAGCACATCTGCTGAACTTCATCATCCTGACAGCGGCACTCTCTGTTTATAACAGTGGTATGTATGCCAATAGCCGTATGCTTTATGGTCTGGCACAGCAAGGTAATGCCCCTAAAATCTTCAAGACTGTGAACAAACAAGGGGTTCCTATTCCTGCAGTACTGTTCTCTGCCCTGCTGATTTTCGGCTGTGTACTCCTAAACTACTTTGTTCCTGAAGATGCCTTAAGTCACCTGATGTATGTGGTGGTAGGTGCATTGGTACTGAACTGGGCCATGATTAGCTTGACCCACTTCAAGTTTATGCAAAGCATGAAGCAGTTAGGACAAAAGACCAGTTTCCCTGCATTGTGGTCACCTGCAAGTAATATTCTGGTTTTAGCTTTCATTGCAACCATTCTTTACATCATGTGGACACAAGGCTTTAAAGAATCAGTACTGATGCTTCCGATCTGGGTAGTGATCATGTTTATTCTGTTTAAGGCACTGCGCCCTAAGAATTAATCAAAAAATCTTTTAATCGATGATTTTTAAAGTTATTGCTGCGGCAATAACTTTTTTTTTGCATTTTTTACAGTACAATAGCCTTCTTTTCGCGCCCTTAGCTTAACTGGATAGAGCAGTTGCCTCCTAAGCGACCGACGTGGGTTCGAGTCCCGCAGGGCGCACCACCCTTTCAAAATGTGATCTATACTTCAAAAAATTAGCGTTAATCTTCATATTTTTAGAATATTTTTTATACAAAAAATCATTTTTTCTCCATTATTTTATTTCTTTTACTTTCAAATACTTATTTCAAAATAAGGCTATTTTTTGGTGCAAAAACTCTATTTTGGTGCTTTTTTAGACTAATTAGTTTTTTCTAGAGCATTTACTCTTATTTTAATTGTGCTATTTTTGTCACATGGAGTAACAAATGATTGCGGATAAATACCCGAAATCTCCAAGAATTTAATAAGTGCAAACAACAACGCTAGATATAAATTTGTACCTCAAGGAAAGACGTAAATGAAATTAAAAACATTAACTACTGCAATGATTCTCGCAACTGTACCAATGACGGGTGCATTTGCTGCGGCAATGGACCGTTCAGGCCAATCTATTGCAGCCTTCCTACAACCTGGTAACTATTTTGAAGCAGGTATTTCTGTTTTAGATGCAGATGTCTCAGGACAAGAAGCTGGCGAATTAGACACACGTCGTTCAATTAGCGATATGGCTGACAGCTATTATTTTCCTCATGCTGCATTAAAATTACAACTTACAGATAAGTTTTCATTTGGTCTCTTATATGACCAACCTTTTGGTGCAAATGCAGAATATAGCGGTAATAACGCTTTTGTATCTCAAGGAACTGACCAAGTTCTCACTCCATCAAGTATCGCGAATATTACTCAAAATTCAGTTAGTCAATTAGTGCAAGCAGCTGGAGCTAGTTTTGCTCCAGCTTTGACTGCTGTTACAGCAGCTGCACCAGCAGGCACTCCACAGCAGAGCTTAGTACTAGGTGCTTTACAGCAAGTTGCTGCATCAAATCCAATCGTTGCAGCAGGCTTACAACAATTACAAGGAACTCAAACTGCTTTAGTGAATGCTAATGCTGCATTAGGTCAAGGCAATACTGAGGTTGAGGTACATACACAAAATCTTAGTTTTGTTTTTGGCTACCAACCAACCCAAAACTGGAATATCTATGCAGGACCAGTATATCAAACTGTTAAAGGCGACTTAAAATTACGCGGACAGGCATATAGTATTTTTAATGGCTATGATGCAAATTTCAAAGAGACAGGAGACTTAGGATGGTTAGCAGGTATGGCTTTCCAAATTCCTGAGATTGCCTTAAAAGCTTCTTTAACTTATCGCTCTGAAATCGACCATAATGCGAGCACTACTGAAAGATTATCAGTTTTAAATAATCCTCTTGCTGCTGCATCAGTTACAGGACTCTTAAATGGTTTAGGTGTACCAACTACTTATACAGATGCAATGACTGAATCTGGTAAAACCAAAATTACTACTCCGCAATCTGTAAACTTAGACTTCCAAACAGGTATCATGGCAGATACCGTAGCATTTGCTAATGTACGTTGGGTAGAGTGGTCTAATTTCTCTATTCGCCCATACCAGTTTGGTAAAATAAGTGAAGCTGTTGGACAATTAGATTCTGTGAATCGTCCAGATGGTTTCCACGTAGTTGAATATGATAAAGATCAATGGTCTGCAACAGTAGGTGTAGGTCGTAAGCTTTCTGAGCAATGGGCTGGGAATGTCTCTGTGGGTTGGGATTCTGGTGCAGGTAATCCAGTTTCAACACTTGGACCAACAGAAGGTTATTGGAATGTTGGTTTAGGCGTTCAATTTAGTCCTACTCCAGCTACATTTATTGCTGGTGGTGTGAAATACTTCTGGTTAGGTGATGCAGAATCACAAACTGCAGCTCAAGTCGGTGAAGATAACCGTATTGTTGGTGACTTCAGCGATAACCATGCAATCGCATATGGCTTAAAAATGGGCTATCGCTTCTAATTCCTGATAGTTAATAAAGACCACCTTCGGGTGGTTTTTATTATCCCAATTATATTTTTATACACCTGTATACTATTCGATGCTTTTATCACCAATCAAATTTTGCCTAAATTTTGTTTTTAATATCTTTTGATAAAAATTATTATTTGTTTATTTTCATTAAGTTAATCAAAAAAATATAGTATAAATACTCTAAGCAATCATTTTTTATAACCGCCATAGTTCATTTCTTGGACGAAGTGGAGCATTTACTCTTTTTAAATTTGTGTTACTTTTCCACAACTTTTATTAATATTTATGCAACATTGTCAAGGATGAGCCATGAAGCTTAAGCCAATCTCTATCGCTATTCTTCTTTCTAGCCTGCCTACTTCTCTCGTGTTCGCTGCCGGTTTAGACCGTTCAGGCCAGTCTATTCAGGCTTTTTTACAACCTGGTAACTATGCGGAAGCGGGTATTTCTGTTTTAGATCCAGAAGTTCAAGGTAAAGACAATGCCGGCAATAAAGTCAGCGATATGGCTGAAGATTACTACTTCCCTACTGCTGCTATAAAAATTCAGGCAACTGATAAAATATCTCTGGGTTTACTTTATGACCAGCCATTTGGAGCTGACGCTCAATATGCGCCTGAATCTAATGCTTTTGCTACAGTAAATACCAATACTGGTGTATTGGAGGGCACTTCTGTTGAAGTAAAAACCAATAGCATTACAGCACTTATAGGGTATCAGCCAAATGAGAACTGGAATGTTTATGCCGGACCTGTCTATCAAAGCGTAAAGGCGAAAGTCTCCCTACGTGGTACAGCTTATAGAGGCCCGCAAGTTCTTGGCGGTTATGATATTGACCTTAAAGAAAGTGAAGCTTACGGTTGGTTAGCTGGTTTTGCATATTCTATTCCTGAAATTGCCTTAAAAGCTGCTGTGACTTATCGCTCTGAAATTAAACATGAATTAGATACCACAGAAACCTTCGGTTTTGGTACAGATGGGGCTTTATATATTCCTGGATTAACTGGCACATTATTGGGTAAACCAGTAATTCCAACTTACCATAAAGCGGAAATTACTACACCACAATCAGTCAACATTGACTTACAGTCAGGCATTGCAAAAAATACCTTAGCCTTTGCTAATATTCGCTGGGTACATTGGGATCAGTTTGCAGTAAAACCTGCTTATTTATCTCAGCTAACTGGCGCACTCACCGGAAAACAGCAGAATCTTGTCGATTATTCAGATGATCAATGGTCTGCAAATGTGGGTTTAGGTCATAAATTTAACGTTAAATGGTCAGGCTCTGCTGCTGTAGGTTATGACTCTGGTGCAGGAAACCCGGTAACCACCTTGGGTCCAACTGAAGGTTATTGGAGTGTCGGTCTAGGCGGCCAATACAGCCCTGCAGAAAACTATTTTATCCAGGCTGGGGTTAAATACTTCTGGCTAGGAGATGCACAAGCACAAACAGGTGGTGAAGTAAAAGGTAGCTTTGAAGACAACCATGCCATGGGTTATGGCCTAAAAATCGGCTACCGTTTCTAAGCAATAAAGAGTTTTACTCTAATAAAAAAAGGCACCCTTTGGTGTAATGCCAGTCAGTTAAGAGATTGACTGGCATTTTTTTGGGTATTTCTGTGGTTTCCCTTTCACAACTCGTGGGTAGTTTCTACTTCTTTTTTTCGGTAAAACATACCTTTTAGATTTTTCCATTA